>CAJOQR010000083.1 GCA_905236965.1 uncultured Acholeplasmatales bacterium
GAATTTAATAATAAGAATTTAATTGATTTTATAAGAATTAATAATTTAACATTATCATATGAAAATAATTCTATATTAGATAATGATTCTTTAGATATAGTAAAAGAAATAGATGAATTTTATTATCCTATAGTTGCTAGATTAATAAATTATTTTGTTAAGACTCAAAAAACAGAACCATCTTATTTTAAAGTATTTAAATCTTATATTTCATCTTCATATTTAAAATTAGATGCTTTTACAAAAAAGAATTTAGAAATAACTGAAACCTTAAGGCAAAATAATAAATCTGGATCTTTATTATGGATAATAGATAAATGTGAAACAGCAATGGGCTCACGTATGTTAAGACGTTATTTAGAAAAGCCTTTAGTTGATGTTAATCAAATAAATGAAAGATTAGATTTTGTTGAATCATTTAATAATAATTATATTATTAAAGAGGAAATAAAAAAATATTTTAAAGATGTTTATGATTTAGAAAGAATAATAGGAAGAATTTCATCAGGGAATGCTAATGCTAAGGATTTAGTATGGTTAAGAAGAAGCTTGAAAAATTTACCTAGTGTTAAAGAATTAGTTTTTAATTTAAATTTTGATAAAGCTAAAATTTTATCTAATAAAATAGATACACATAGCGCTTTATATGAATTATTAGAAAAATCATTAGTTGAAAATCCTCCTTTATCAATAAAAGAAGGTGGATTAATTAATGATGGCTTTAATAATGAATTAGATGAGGTTCGTTCTATATCTTTAAATTCAAAGGATTGGATTATGAATTATGAATCTAAACAAAAAGAAATTACAGGTATTAAAAATTTAAAGGTTGGCTATAATCATGTTTTAGGTTATTTTATAGAAATATCTAAAGGAGCTGTTTCAAGCATTTCTAGTGATATGGAATATGAAAGAAAAGCGACTTTATCAAATTCAGAAAGATTTATAACACCAGAATTAAAGCATTATGAGGCAATTGTTTTAAATGCTAAAGATAAAATTGAATCGCTAGAATATGAAATATTTCAAGAATTAAGATTAGAAGCTAAAAAATATGTTAAATCATTACAAGAATTAGCAGATATTATTTCAATGATAGATTGCTTTATTTCTCTTTCTGATGTTGCTTTAAAAAATAATTATGTTAGACCAACATTTAATTTAAAAAAGGAAGTAAATATTGTTGATGGAAGACATCCTGTATTAGAAACATTAGTTGGTTCTAATTATATTGTTAATGATGTTGTTATAAATAAATATAATATGATTTTAATAACAGGTCCTAATATGAGTGGAAAATCAACTTATATGAAAATGCTTGCTCAAATTGTTATTTTAGCTCAAATGGGTTCATTTGTTCCTGCAAAGGTTGCAAATTTAATGATTTTTGATTCAATATTTACTCGTATTGGTGCATCAGATGATTTAACTCAAGGTCAATCTACTTTTATGGTTGAAATGGTTGAAGCTAATTATGCTATATCAAATGCGACTAAAAATTCATTAGTTTTATTTGATGAAATAGGAAGAGGTACTGCAACCTTTGATGGTATGGCTTTAGCTCATTCAATTTTAGAATATTTACATGAAAAGGTTGGCTGTGTAACTTTATTTTCAACTCATTATCATGAACTTACAAGCCTTGATAAAACATTAAAGCGTTTAAAAAATGTTCATGTTGAAGCAATAGAAGATAGAGGATCTGTTTCATTTTTACATAAGGTTATAGATGGTCCTACTGATAAATCATATGGTATAAATGTTGCATCTTTAGCTGGACTACCTAAATCTTTAATTGAAAGATCTAAAGAGGTGTTAAAATCTTTAGAAGAAAATAATTTAGCAAATAAAAAAATAGATTTAAATTTATTTAATTTTGATGAATTTGATGAAAAAGAAGAAATTAAACAAGAAAGATGTGCTGATAAAATTAAAGAAAGAATAGATGAAATAGATTTAAATAAAACATCACCTATTGAAGCATTAAATATTTTATATGAATTAAAGGAGATTAAATAATGTCTGTTATTGTAAAAATGTCTCCACATTTAGCTAATATGATAGCTGCAGGAGAGGTTGTTGAAAGACCATCTTCTGTTATTAAAGAATTAATTGAAAATTCAATAGATGCAAATGCGAATAATATCACTATTTATTTAAAAAATGGTGGAATTGATTTAATGAAGGTTGTAGATGATGGCATAGGTATGGATGAAGAAGATGTTATAAATGCTTTTTTACCACATGCCACATCTAAGATAAAAACAGAATATGATTTATCTAAAATAAATACATTAGGCTTTAGAGGAGAGGCAATTTCATCTATTGCAGCTGTTTCAAAATGCCAAATAATTTCAAGTCAAGATGGAATTAAAGGATATGAATGTATTTATAAATTTGGCATTAAGCAAAAAGATGGAATCACAAATTCAAATAAAGGAACTACGGTTATTGTATCTAATTTATTTTTTAATACACCAGCTAGATTAAAATATTTAAAATCTGCAAAAACAGAATTAGCATCTATAATGTTTTATGTAAATAAAATTGCTTTTTCTAAAAAGGATATAAAATTTAAATTATATTCAGATGATAAATTAATATTTCAAACAAATGGAACTGGTTCATATCAAAATTTAATTGGAGAAACTTATGGATTAGATGCAGCAAAATTAACTATTACAAAATCAATTAAAAACATTAATTATATAGCTGATTTAGTAATTGTTAAACCTCAAATATATCGTTCAAATAAAATGGAGGTAACTTTAATTATTAATGGTAGATATGTTAAAAATCATAATATAACAAATGCAATTTGTGATGGATTTAAAACATATTTACCAATAAATAAATATCCTATTGTAATTTTATATTTAGAAGTTGATCCTAGCCTAGTTGATGTTAATATTCATCCAAGGAAAACAGAAATTAAATTATCTATTGAAGATTTAATATGTAAAGATATTCCAATTGAAATTAAAAATGCATTAGAAAATGAAATTCATATTCCTACAAGAAATATTGATATAAAGGATAAATATCAAAAACAAAATGTATTCGAAATAAAAGAAAAAAATGAATCATATGAAGAAAAAATAAAAGAAAATAATAATTTAGAATATGTTAATGAGCCTAAATTTAATTACAATTATAATAATCAAAAAGAGCTTAATTCTTTAATAAATGATACATTTGAAAGTGATGAAACAATAGAATATGAAAATTTAGAAAATAAAATTCCTTATATGGAATATGTTGGACAAGTATTTGGAACATATTTAATATTTCAAAATGAAAAGGGTATGTATATAATTGATCAACATGCTGCTGCAGAAAGAATAAATTATGAAAAATATTATGCTATTTTATCTAATTCTAATAAACAAAAAGCTCAGCTTTTAGTTCCAATTGTTTTAACATTTAATTTAAGTGAGGCTTTATTTATTAATGAGCATATAAATGAATTTAATAATATTGGATTTAATTTAGAACAAATTGGAAAAACAGATTTTGCTATAAGAGAATTACCTTTATGGGTTAATTTTGATAATGTTAATGAAATTATTTATGATATCATTTCTATGATGATTGATAAAAAAATTATTGATATTATGTATTTTAGAGATTATATTTGTAAACAAATTGCATGTAAATCATCAATAAAGGCTAATCATAGAATAAATAAAGAGGAAATTTATTTTTTAATTGAAGAATTAAGAAAATGCAAAAATCCTTATACATGTCCACATGGAAGACCAACAATTATTAAATTTAAAGAAGAAGATTTAGAAAAAATGTTTGAAAGGATTCAAAAATGAAGCGCGTAATTGTTGTTGTCGGACCAACTGCAGTTGGTAAAACTAAAATAGCAATTGAGATTGCTAAAAAATATAATTTAGATGTTATATCAGGCGATTCTGTTTCTGTTTATAAAAGATTAAATATTGGATCTGCTAAGCCAACTAAAGAAGAAATGGAAGGCGTTAA
>CAJOQR010000084.1 GCA_905236965.1 uncultured Acholeplasmatales bacterium
ATATAAAGCAGTTAATTCATTAAAAAAGTGTATAAATTAGTAATTTATAAAATATAATTCTTTATTAGAAATCATTTCTTGTGTATAAACAAAATTTTTGAAATTTTAATTATAAATCTTATTAATAAAATATTATTATAGAAGATTAAAGAAATATTATTTAAGATATTTTAAAGATCTCTAGCTATTAATCTAATTGTAGGCATATTTTTATTTCCTAAAATAGCCACAATATTTTCATCTTCTAATTTTCTTAAAGCATCTCTGTAATCAAAATCTGAAAAATTGAAACTTAGTTGACCTAATTCATTTACTCTTTTTTTAACCTCTTCCCCTAAAGAATTATATTTTACTCCTTTTCTCGCATTTTCTTGATAATCTCTTAATATAGTTTTTATAATATCAACAATTTGACTCATTTTAACCCTTGAAGATGATGTTATTCCAGTTTGTAATAAATCCATATCTATTACACCTGTTACTGGGTCTGTGGCAGCTTGTTGGGTAGCAATTTTTACCAATGTGACAGCTTCCTCAACATCTTCTTTTTCAACAGTGTGACTGAATCTTAGCCTAGCTCTAGCCTCTGATAATCTAATTAATGATTCTAATTGACGAGGTGTTGCAGAAATTGTATTTTTTCCACCACTTTCTCTCATTTTTAGATAATTATTGATTAATTCATTAACAACGTTTTCACTTATTTTCGGGTTTATTTTTCTTGCTTCACTTATATAGGCTGTTAATACTTCTTTTTTTACACTTATTTTTTCTGGTTTATTTTCTTCCATATCCATTTTAGTATCATCTATATTACTTGTGTTTGCTTCATCTTCATCTTTTTTATTCTTTTTCTTCTTATTATTCTTTTTTGTTTTTGATTTCTTTTCTTTATCATTTTCATCATTATCATCTTCTTTTTCATTACTTTCCTCTTCATCTTCATAGCCATATAAAGACACTATATGATTAGCTAATCTTCTATCATATATTTCATTATGTTTATCTAGCATTAAATATATTAAATCAAACCTTGATAATAAAGAAGGTGGTAATCGTATGTTTTGAATAACACTTAAAGATGGATCATATTTAGATTTAACTGGATTTGCACTAGCTAAAATCGCGGTACGGGCGTTTAATTGACAAATTATTCCAGCTTTGGCTATTGAAATAGTTTGTTGTTCCATTGCTTCATGTAAAATGACTTTTGTATTATCATCCATTTTATCAAATTCATCAATACAACATATACCTCTATCACTTAAAACTAGAGCACCACTTTCTAAAATTAGTTCCCCGGTTTCAATATCCTTAGTAATATATGCTGTTAAACCAACAACGCTGCTTCCTTTTCCTGATGTATATATTCCTCTGGGGGATAAACTATGCACGTATTGCAAAAGCTGGCTTTTTGCGGTGGAGGGATCACCTATAAGTAATATATTTATATCACCTCTAAATTTTCCTTGTCCCATTTTTGTAAAATTTTTATTTACTCCTCCAAATAATTGTAGTAAAAGACCTCTCTTTACAGTCTCATTTTCCCATATTGATGGAGCAAATGAATTTATCAATATTTCATAAATTTTTGGATTTTGCTTCAAAATTTCTATTTCTTTTTTTATTTCATCTTTATAAATAGCATTTAATTCATTTTCTTCAAAAATATGATCTTCATTTTCCATATCTATATCATTTTCATCAATTTCATCAAAGTTCATTCTTAATTTATTATATTTTGTAATAGAAACTAAGTCAATAAAAGTTCTAAAAGTTGTTTTTGTTATTCTTTGTCTTACATTTAATCTTATTCCCTGAGCTCTGAAAATACCTACAAATTCACATTTATCTCCTGGTTTAACATAATCGACTAATTCATCATAAGCACATAAATGTATTGTAACAGGGGTTTCTCCTTCTGGCATCATGTCAGGGGTTTCTTGGACTTTCACGTGTTGTTTATCATCGAAAGAAGACATATTATGGATTAATTCAAAAGAAGATTTACTGTGACAAGATTTACATTCAACTGGTTCAGTTATCATTCCTCTATTTAACATACTATGTTCTTTTTTATTGCATACAGTGCATTTAAAAAGTGCATCCTTCATTTCTGGAATTACCTCTGAAGTTCTTATTACAATTCCTGAAATAGAGATTAATTTATCTATATCATCTGGGCCTAAATCTCTTATTCTTGATTTTTTTGTTAAATTACATATACGAACTCTGATACTTACTTGAAGTTCATCTTTATCAGCATCTTTATATTTTTGTTTAATTATATCTTTATATACCTCAGTAACTGTTGAATCCATCATAGGAATCATTTCTGTTGGAAAATTAATTAATTGCCAATATAACATTTCATCATATTTATTTATGTGTTCACTATCAATATTAAGTATATAAACTTTAGTATTTTTTATTTCTTGTAACATTTTCAAATAATACCTTTCACCACTTATAGAACTATCTTTTATGTTATATAATTTGAAT
>CAJOQR010000085.1 GCA_905236965.1 uncultured Acholeplasmatales bacterium
AGTTGATAATACCTCGAATGTACCATCAGCAAGTGATAGAATACATACATCGAATGTACCACCACCAAGGTCGAATACTAATACTGTTTGTTCTTTATCAGTTTTATCAATACCATATGCTAAAGCAGCAGCAGTTGGTTCATTTATAATACGTAAAACATCTAATCCAGCAATCTTACCAGCATCCTTTGTTGCTTGACGTTGTGCATCGTTAAAATATGCAGGAACTGTAATAACAGCCTTATCTACTTTTTCACCTAAATAAGCTTCAGCAGTTGCTTTTAAGTTTTGTAAAATCATAGCTGAAATTTCTTGTGGAGTATATTTTTTACCATTAACATCTACTTTATATGATGAATCACCCATATGACGCTTAATAGATGAAATAGTATTTGGATTTGTAATAGCTTGACGCTTTGCTACATCACCAACTTGGATTTCATCACCTTTAAATGCTACAACAGATGGAGTAGTTCTTGAACCTTCTGGGTTAGCAATAACCTTTGATTCACCAGCTTCCATAACACATACACATGAATTTGTTGTACCTAAATCGATACCAATAACCTTATTTGACATAATTATTTTACCTCTTCTTCTTTAATCTCTTTTTTCTTTCCCACAACAACCATTGCAGGTCTTAAAATTCTATCTTTATACATATAACCTTCTTGCATAACTTTTAAAACTTTATTATCCTCTAAAGATTCTAAAGTCTCAACAGCTTGCATTTTATTTGGATCAAAATCTTTGCCCAAAGCTTCAATATGAGATAATCCTTCATTCTTTAAAATATCTAATAATTGATTAGCTATCATTTGGAAACCAATTTGATAATTTTTAACCTCTGGATTATCAGATGGCATATTCACAATTTTTATAAGCATATCAACTGGATCAATTAATTCACCAACTACATTTTGAGAAGCATATTTTCTATCCTTTATAGCTTGCTCATTTAATCTACGCTTTGTGTTTTCCATCTCTGCATAAACCTTTAAATATTCATTTTTTAATTCTTTATATTCAGCTTCAAGCTTTGCAATTTTTTCTTTATCTTTATTTTTCTTTTCTTTTTTTATTTCTTCCTTTGGTTCTTCTTTTTTTTCTTTTTCTTCTTTTACCTCAGGATTTTTTTCATCTAATTTTGCATCTTTTGCTTCTTTAGAATCATCAACAACTTTTTCTTTCTCTTCCAAAATGCTCACACCTACTTTTTATCTAATTTATCCATACTTTTAGCTACATATTCTAAAAGAGGAATAACGCCACGATAATTCATTCTTTTAGGCCCAATTAAAACAATTGTTCCATATTCACCATCTCCAATAAAAAATGGCATAGAAACTATTGAACATTCCTCTAAACCAGGACATAAATTTTCAGCTCCAATATGAACTTTAATTCCAACCTCTTGAGAATTAAATCTCAAAACTGAATCATCATCAACTGCTTTTATAATATTTTGCATTACTTGATAATCTTGTAATTCTGGTTGATTAAATAATCTTGATAATCCAGTTTCATATGTTTGGATATTTAAAAATCTAGAAAATCCTTTAATCATAAAATTCAAAATATCATCTCTAAAATCAACCATTTGTCTAATTCTAGGCTTAGCAGCTTCTTTTGATAAAATATCTCTTATTTCTGATATAGAATGCTCATACATAGCATTATCAAACATTTGAATGATTCTAAGTAAATCATCCATATTATAACCATTAGGAATTGAAATTTTTTGAGATTGAACTGCACCATTATTTGTAACAATTAATAAAACAGCTTCATTATGTGATAAAGGAACAATTTCCATTTTCATAACATTAGCAAAATCATTACTAGATAAATTAATTGCTGAATAATAGCCTGTTAATTCACTCAAAAAATCGGTAATTTTCTTTAAAATGTCTTCCTTGGTATAATTTTCATTATCAAAAATCTCATCAATATAACTAAAATATTTAGATACCTCATCATCTCTTGTTAATAAATGATCTATATAATATCTATAACCTATTTCAGATGGGATTCTTCCAGATGATGTATGAGTCTTTTCAAGATATCCATCCTCTTCAAGACTTTGCATATCATATCTAATAGTAGCTGATGAGTAATCCAAAAATGGTTTTGAAGTTAATACCTTTGATCCAACTGGTTCATTTGATAAAACATATTCTTCAATTATTGCTTTCAAAATCAGCTTCTGTCGATCTGATAACATATAATCACCTCTTTGCACTCTTAATTTCTGAATGCGAATATATTATAAAACAATACTTTGGCACTGTCAACACTTTAGTGCTAAAATAATAAAAAGAAAAATGTTAATAAACAAATATGCTTACCAACATTTTTAAAAATTCATATTATATACTATTATAATAAAATTATATTATGCTCTTTTAATAATTTTATATCTTCTTCATCCCAAACAGATGCTTGAACTTCACCTATATGAGCTTTTCTTAAAAAGAACATACATAATCTAGATTGACCAATTCCGCCTCCAATTGTTAAAGGCAATTTACCAGAAATAACATCTTTAACATATGGATTTTCTAATTTATATTCTTCATGATGTTCTTTTATTTGATATTGAATAGATTCAGAATCAACCCTAATACCCATAGATGAAATTTCAAAAGGAATATCTAATACATCATAATATAATAAAATATCTCCATTTAATTTCCAATCATCATAATCAGCAGCTCTACCATCATGAGGCTTACCATCTGATAAATTAGATCCAATATTCATCAAGAAAACAGCTTTTTTCTCTTTACATATTAAATATTCTCTTTCATATGGAGTCTTATCAGGATACATTTGTAATAATTCTTCTGAAGTTATAAAAGTAATATTTTTAGGTAATTCAACATATAATTTAGGGAATTTTTGATATAATTTATTTTCTAATTCTTTAATAACCTCATAAATATCTTTAACTGTATTTTCTAAAAATTCAATATTTCTATCTTCTTTTGAAATTATTTTTTCCCAATCCCACTGATCTACATAAGCAGAATGCATTGTATCTAAATCTTCATCTCTTCTTATAGCATTCATATCAGTGTATAAGCCTGTATGTTTTACAAATCCATAACGAGCTAAAGCATTTCTTTTCCATTTAGCTAATGATTGAACAATTTCAACATCTTCTTTAATATTATTAATATCAAATGAAACTCTTCTTTCCCAACCACATAAATTATCATTTAATCCAGTAGATGGAAAAACAAATAAAGGTGCAGAAACTCTAGTTAAATGTAATTTTTCAGATAATAATTTTTCAAAAGTATCTTTTACATATTTAATTGCAATTTCTGTTTCTAACAAATTCAATTTTGATTCATAATTATCAGGTATAATTAATCTTTTCATATAGAAAACATCTCCTTTAAAATTTAATGCTATTCTACCACATTTTATTTTATAAAAAAAGTATTTTATCAATTAAAATTCAAAAAAAAGGCATTTTTTTGAAATTTATTCACTTTTTAATTGCAAAAATGGATTATTTAAAATTTCATAACCAATTGTTGATTTTTCATTATGGCCAGGATATAAAATAATATCTTTAGGAAGCTTTTTTAATTTATTTAATGATTCAATCATCATATTATAATCACTGTTAGGAAAATCAGTTCTTCCAATTGACATATTAAATAATGTATCACCACTAAATAAATAATTATCCATTAAAAAGCATATTGATCCTATCGTGTGCCCTGG
>CAJOQR010000086.1 GCA_905236965.1 uncultured Acholeplasmatales bacterium
CCTATTAAGCTTAAGATATCACCATCTTTTAATTTTTTTAAATCTAGCATTCCTTCATTAAAAGGATTAATTCTATCTACCATTTCATATAATGAATAATAATCATCATATAAAAATTCACTTTCTTTTTCTGAAATATATATTGGTAAATCTAAAAAATAATTAATCCCATCAATATGATCAAAATGACTATGAGTTAATAAAATAGCTTTTGGTTCATAATTTTTTTTAATATATTCAAAAACATCTTTATAATCTAGGCCTGGATCAATAATAATGCATTCTTTTTTTTCATTAGAAATTATATAACTATTAGTCAACATTAAACCAGTAGTAAATCTTTCAATCATTTTTCTTCGCCCACCTTATTGATAAATACATAACTATTAAAGCAATTAATGCTGTAATTAAAATTAAAACATTTAAAAATATCATAATATTTATCATACCTTCATCCATTGTTCCATAGGCATGAATTAAATAAAAAGCCATTAATAATAAAGTATAAAAAGCAATAACAAGGTTACTCATTTTTATATCAATTAAATATATATCCTTTTGATTAAAGGTTTTTTTAATATGCATAAATGCAAAAATAATTTTTAATGTTGCATAAAAAGCATATGCATATATAAACCATTCAAAAATAAATGGCTTATATTGTTTTGTTGTTAATATATAAATTAATAAAAAAGGAATTAATATATAACAAAAAGTAGATGAGATAGCATAAAATTTAGCAATCAATGACATTGATTTATTTTTTTTATATAAATAAAAAGATAAAGATCTAATAATACTCATAGATAAATAAAATAAAACAGTTGCGATTAAAAATTTAGATCCACCTTTTATAATTAATATTAAATTTAAAACAGCCATAAATAAATTAGAAAAAATAGATGCAACTATATTTAAATTATATTTATGGTAATAATTATTATATTTAATATATAAATTCTTTACATTCATTAATCTCACCAAATCTAATTTTACAATATAAAAATAAAAAAAGCCATATATGGCTTAATTTGCAAGAATAAAATTACTTCTTTTCTTTATGTACTGTATGCTTACGGCAATGAGGACAATATTTCTTTATCTCCATTCTTTCAGGAGTTGTCTTCTTATTCTTGTCTGTATAATAATTTTCATTCTTACATTCAGAACAAATTAATTTTACTAAGTCACGCATGTTTCATCCCTCCAGACTTGAAGATTAGTTCCTAACGTATTATATCAAAATAAAATTAGTAATGCAATAACAATTTTTAAAATTTAAATATATGATTATTTTATTAATTTCTAAAAATTTAAATATCAATATTTAAAGAATTTCTTTTTTTAAAGCTTTAAGTGTATAATTAAATTGGTGAAAAATATGTTATTAAGAGAAAAAACAAAAATTATTAAAATAGGAAATAAATATATAGGTGGATCAAATCCAATTTTAATTCAAAGCATGACTAATACTAAAACTAAAGATATTGATGCGACTGTAAAACAAATTAAAGAATTAGAAGCATTGGGATGTGATATTATTAGAGTTGCAGTTCTTGATAAAGAAGATGCATATTCTATAGGAAAAATAAAATCACAAATTTCAATACCTTTAGTTGCTGATATTCATTTTGATCCTGAATTAGCATTAATAGCTATTAAAGAAGGCGTTGATAAAATAAGATTAAATCCAGGAAATATTTCAGATAAAGAAAAAATAAAAGAAATAGTAACTGAATGTAAAAAAAGACAAATCCCAATTAGAATAGGTGTGAATTCTGGTTCTTTACCTAAAGATTTAGCATTAAAGCCTGAATCTTTTATTGAAGCTGCAATGCGTCATGTAAAAATTTTAGAAGAATTAGATTTTCATGATATAGTTATATCATTAAAAGCATCAAATATTGATTTATGCTATGAAGTTTATAAGCTTGCAGCTAAAACATTCCCATATCCATTACATATAGGTATAACTGAATCTGGAACAGTTTTTAAAGGATTAATTACATCTTCTATTGGAATATCAAAAATATTAAATGAAGGAATCGGTAATACAATTAGAGTTTCTTTAACTGATGAACCAAAATATGAAATATGGGCCGCAAAAGAAATATTAAATGAATGTCATTTAAAATATGATATGCCAACATTAACATCTTGCCCTACTTGTGGTAGGACTTTAATTGATTTAATTCCAATAGCAAAAGAAATTGAGCAATATTTACAAACAGTACATAAAAAAATACATGTTGCTGTTATGGGATGTATTGTTAATGGACCAGGGGAAGCAAAAGAGGCTGATATAGGAATTGCAGGAGGAAATGGAAAAGCAGTTATATTTAAAAAAGGAATCCCATATAAAACTATTAAAGAATCAGATATAATAGATGAATTAAAAAAAGAGATTGATTTATTTTAATCAATCTCTTTTTAAATTTATTTAATTATTTTATCATGATTTTCATCATAATAAAGCCTCATAGCTATGCATCTTGCTAAATTTGAAATTACATCTATATCTTGTAATTGCCAAATTCTAACAATTGATGCCATTTCACATCTAACATAACCATAAAATTTATTATAAATTTGTATTCTTGCAATTAAAAATGAGCTTATTCCTTGTTCAATTAAGTTATAAAACAAAGATTCAGATAAAGATTTAGTAACACTTCGCTGTGTTGCATATAACAATCCATGACTTCCTGCAGCTTCATTTAATGAATCAATAGGAATATGCTTAAATTCTTTTATTGGCGATAGTTTATGAACTAAACTAAATTGCATTTGATTTTTTCCTTCAATACAAATATGTTCAACATTCATACAGCTCATCATATATTTAATTGCATTTTCAATTGATGTTGCAGCATCTATTTTATCATTAAAAATAATATCAAAAATAGCCTCATTAATTTCTACATATGCTTTATCAATTAATCTTGATTTATTTATATCAATTTTATCATGCTTTTCAGGTAAATATATTATAAAGCAATTTCTACCTTTTGTTTTTCCTCTATACAAGGCTTTATCTGTTTTTTCAAATAATTCTTCAAAACTTGTACCATCAAGAGGATGACGAGTAATACCACATGTAAATGTAAGTTGTTCTTTAATTGGGTATTTAATTTCTTTTCTAGATTTTATATTTAAATCATGAGATATTTGCCAGATTTTATCATATTCATCAATATCTTCTATGACAAACATAAATTCATCTCCGCCAAAACGACCAACAATGGCATTTTCACCTAAAATCTCACATAATGATTTAGCAAATATTTCTAATACTCTATCTCCAATTAAATGACCATAAGTATCATTTATATCCTTGAAATTATCAATATCAACAATTGAAAATTCAAATTTGATTCCTTGCTTAATCAAATATTCAACATATGAAAAAAATAAATCTCTGTTTAAAACTTTAGTTAATTTATCAAAACCATATTCTAAATTTTGATTCCTAAAAAAATCATGTTTTGCTAATTTTTCAATATTCATAAGCGGGACCTCCACTTTTTTAAAAACGATTATATCTACATAAATTATAAAATAATCATTTATTTTTGTCAAATTATAGGCATATTTTCAAAAGCATATCTTTAATTACTTTACATAAAATAATCATTTGAGAATTATTTTTTATTATAATATCCTTTTGATTTTTATTTCCAGGATCTATATTAATCTTTATTTTATTTTCTTCTTTTATAAAAGCATTTGCCATTGCTTGTTTAGAAAAATGAACACTTTCACAAGCAAAATTATATAATTTATCAAAGCCTTTATATTCTTTAGCAACTTTTTTCTTTAAATATCCATCAGTCATATTTTGTTCATTTTCTATATCTACAATAATATCTGAAACTCTTTGGCCATCATTTACCATTTCAACATATTTTGCAATTCCTATTTCTTTTGCTGCTTCTATTGCTAAACAATTATCACATAATAATCTTAATAAAGATATTTGTATTGTTATATTATATTTTTTTAATGCATATTTTGCTGCATCTATAATATCTATTGATTTTTTTATTATCATAGCAGAAAATAAAACTTCAACTTTTGTTAATGATTTATGAATATTATAAATATATTTCATTAAATCTTTTAATTCTTTTAATGCTAAATTTAATTTTTCTTCTTCCTCATTCATTATTTATTAAATATATATTGATTTAAAATAGCTTCAAGCATTTCTTGATGTCCAGATTCATTTTTAATTTCATCTAGATTATAAGCATATTCTTCAAGCCCTTCAAAATCAATTTTTTTCTCCTTAATTAATTTCCCTATACCTTCATTATATGATGCATATCTTTTTTCAATCACATTATCAAAAACCTTATCAATAATTAATTTTGATGCAATTTTTAATCCCTTAGCAAAAGTATCCATACCAGCTATATAAGCAATTGCTAAATCATTTAAATCAGATGATGACCTTCTAACTTTAGCATCAAAATTAAGTCCTCCAGGTGCAATACCACCATTTTTTAAAACTTCATACATAGCTAATGTTGCATCATATATATTTGTAGGAAATTGATCAGTATCCCAACCTAATAAATAATCACCTTGATTAGCATCAATTGATCCTAAAATTCCATTTATTCTTGCCATATTTAATTCATGCTGAAAGCTATGACAAGCTAATGTTGCATGATTTGCTTCTATATTTACTTTAAAATAATCTATTAAATTATATTTTAATAAAAATCCATATACAGATTGAACATCAAAATCATATTGATGCTTTGTAGGCTCTTTTGGTTTTGGTTCTATTAAAAATTGGCCTTTAAATCCAATTTTTATTGCATAATCCTTTGCCATTTTTAAAAAATATGCAAAATTATTTTGTTCTAATGAAACATCAGTATTTAATAATGTATCATATCCTTCTCTTCCACCCCAAAAAACATAATTTTTGCCATTTAATTTTTTTGTTATTTCTATTGCTTTTTTTACTTGAGCAGCAGAATATGCATAAACATCAGCATTTGGCGATGTTGATGCACCATTCATAAATCTTTTATTATTAAATAAATTTGCAGTTCCCCACAAGCATTCTATTCCTGTTTGGTCCATTTTTTCTTTTATATAATCAGTAATTATATCTAATCTTTCGTTTGTCTCTTTTAGATTATTTCCTTCTTTTATTAAATCTCTATCATGAAAGCAAAAATATTTAATTCCTAATTTTTGCATAAATTCAAATCCAGCATCAACTTTATTTTTTGCCTCTGTTATTGGATCTTCTGATATCCATGGTCTATTTTGTGTTCCTTCTCCAAACATATCAGCTCCAAATGAGCTTAATGTATGCCACCAGCTCATTGAAAAGCGTAAATGCTCTTCCATTGTTTTACCTAAAATTAATTCTTTAGGATTATATTCTTTAAAGCTTAATGGATTTTTAGAATTTGTGCCTTCATATTTAATTTCATCAAAATCAAAATATTTCATATTTTTTTATATGTCTCCTTATTGTTTAAATATATTTCTTTATAAATTGGATATTTATCATTATAATGATTAACCCATAATTTATTTGGCAATGTTTTATTTTCAATTTTTATTATATTTTTAATTGCATCTTCTATATTTTCATATTCTTTTAATCCAACCATAGCAAGAATTGCAACACCTAATGATGGAGCTTCTTTTGTATTAACCTCATAAACTGGTTTATTAATCATAGAAGCTATAATCATTTTAAATAAAGAAGAATTTGCTCCACCTCCTGATATATATACATTTTTTGGTTCTTTTTTTAATAAATTATAACAATCCTTTATTGAATAACCAACACCTTCTAATGTCGCTCTTATAATTTCATTTTTTGTTGTTGTATTTTTAATACCTATATATATTCCTTTAGCATAATTATCTAATATAGGGCTTCTTTCACCCATCAAATATGGTAAATAAAATAAGCCATCAGCACCAACTTCTGATTTTGCTGCTAAATCCATCATTTCATTATAATTTATATTTAAAATTTCTTTTAACCATTTAAGTGATGTTCCACAACCATTAGTAACACCCATAATATGGTATTTTTTATAAATTGAGGTTGAAAAAGTTTGTACCTCACCATTATTTATATAAATATCATCAATAGGAGCATAAACAACACCTGAAGATCCTAATGAAATAGATAAATCATTACTAGAAATAACTCCTAAGCCTAAAGCTGCAGCTGCTTGATCTCCAGCTCCTCCAACTAAATATGCATCAAGTCCATATTCTTTTTTCAATTTGCCTCTTATATCTGTACTTTTTATTAATTTTGGAAATAAATTAATATCTAAATCTAAGCTAGATAATAATTCTTTAGAATAAATAAGATTTTCTAAATCCAAAATTTGCATTCCTGATGCATCAGAATATTCAGAATAAAATGTACCTGTTAGCATATAAGCTATATAATCTTTTGGAAGCATCACTTTAGAAATTTTTTTATAAATATCAGGCTCATTATTTTTTACCCACAATAATTTTTCTAATGTAAAAGATGATATAGCTATATTTTTTGTGATTTCTTTTAATTTTTCATTTCCAATATATTCTTCTAAATATTTTGTTTCTTTTATCGTTCTATTATCGCACCAAATTATTGAATTTCTAAGTGGTTTATCATCCTCATCTAAAATTACCAAACCATGCATCTGGCCTGAAATACCTACGCCTTTAATATATGCTGAATAATTTTTATTTTTAAAAAAATCTATAACTAAATTAACTTTTTCCATCCAAATTAAAGGATTTTCTTCAGCATAATTTGGCATAGGACTAATAATGTCATATTCTTCTTGATGAGAATCTATTATATTCCCATATTTATCAAACAAAACGCCTTTTACGCTTGAAGTCCCTAAATCTAATCCTAAATAATAATTCATATTTCATTCCTCTTTTTTAAATTTTAACAAAAAAATATAAATTAAAAAAGTGCTTTCGCACTTTTCTATAAATCTTTTAATTCTATACCTCTTGCATTCAATTCTAATGCAATATAATTAGCAATAACTTGTAATACATTTTTATGTAATTCTTGCCAAATACGTCCTCTATCATTATTATTTAAATCTGCTCTTAAATATCCATAAAGCTTATCTTTATATTTAATTTGCACATAAAATATTGAATATATTCCATCATTTAATAATCTTGATAAAAGCTTTGATGATTTATCATCTTCAGAAATAATATTTTTACCAAAAGTAGTATTATTTCCTGAAAAATATCTTTTTAATTCATCATAAGGTAGAGGATAAAAAGGAGTTGCTTTACATAAAAAGTGAGAACATTCGCAATACATTTTTTCACTATCTTGTAAGCATAGATGATCTACCATAAAATATTCAACAAAATATTCAAATGTTGAAAAAATTCCTTTTGCTAAATTCTCACCATTTGTAATATTTTGATATGCAATATTATGTAAATATGTTGAAGATACAACCTTATCTCTTTCTGTTTTTAAATTTATACTAGCATGCTTTTCAGGAAGATAAATAATAAAACAATTTCTTCCTTTCATTTTTCCTCTATATAAAGCTTTATCAGCAAGTTCAATAATACCATCTACATTTTTAGAATTTAATGGATATCTTGAGCATCCTAATGTTAATGTAATTCCTGCAGATTTAAAATCTGCATCTTCACTTAATTTTGGAGAAGTTAAGATTTTATAGCATAATTGCCATGTTTCATCATAATTATATTCTTTAGGAAAAACTATTATAAATTCATCTCCACCATATCTTGCAACAACACCTTCATCACCAACACACTTCTTTAATATTTTGGCAAATTCTATTAAAACCTTATCGCCAATTTTATGACCATATGTATCATTGATGTTTTTAAAATTATCTATATCAATAAAACAAAAAAGAAATGGATGTTTTTGCCTAACGAGATGCAAAGTATATTCTTCTAGAACGCTTCTTTCATAAATGTTTGTTAGAGAATCTAATCTATCCAGCTTATCATTGAAAAAATCTGTAATCATATTAAAACCTCTTTCTTCTATATTAAAATGATACTATAAAAATTAAAAAAAAGAAATAGAACTATTCTACTTCTTTTCTACATTTTAATTTCTTTATGAAGAAAAAATCTAAAGGTATTAATCCAATAAAAATTAAAAGCTGTAATGAAAAATAACCAATCCAATTAAATTCATTAAAATTCCAATCTGGAATTAAATTAAAATTTATATTAAATCCAAATACCATTATAATTGCTCCAACAATAATTATTATTGATGAGGTCAATTTATAATTTTTTCCTTCTTTAGGGTCAGATTTACCATATTTTATTCTATTAATTATATAAAGTATTAAGAATAAAGAAATGCCAAAAATAACATAAAGTAATATAGCTATAATTGGAATCAAAATAATACCAATTACTATATATGATAATATTGATAAAGCTTTATTTTCTCTCATATTAATCTCTTCGCATAGATGTTATATATAAAATCAATCTTAAAATTTCAAGGAATATATACATTAAACTTACCATCAATCCTAATGAAACACTCCATTCAGATGCTTTTGAGCATCCTCTATCAACTACAATTTGTGCTTCTTTAAAATTTAATAATAAGCTAAAAACACCATATGCTAAATATAATATTTCAACAAATATTAATATAGCTAAATATGTTTTTACATCTGTAATAAAAATTGATGCAACAAAAGTCATTATTAAAACAGGAATTAAAGTTATCATAAAAGCATACATAAAGCTTCTAAATTTTGTTCCAACTCTTATGACACCTGTTGCAAATAATGTAAGCATTATCGTAAATAATATTAAAGTAGCACCTAATGCAATTGCAACTACACCTTTTACATAAAGCTCAGCAATTAAAGATATAGCTCCTATAACCATACCTTCACAAATAGCATATATAAAACTTGCAATTTTTGCAGCTTTATCACTCATTCTACCTACTATAACACTTATAAATCCAACAATTGATGATATAAATAAAACAACCAAAAATGATCCTAAATTACCACTAATCATTATTTGTGGAAGATAGAAAAATACTGCTCCAGAGATAATGATTGTTACTAAAAGTAATATAAATGTTTTTATCGTAATACCTTTATAAGTTGCTTTAGCATCATCATAATATGCTTCTCCAGTTTCAATATTTGAAAATAATGGGCTTGTCTTCAACTTAAAATACCTCCTCATATTTATAAGTATTATAGCACATTATTTTTAAAAAAATTGTATTTTTATTTTTTCACATAAAATCACACAAAATTTTAAAAATTAAAAGCAAAAAGCCCTTCTTCTTTTTCTATATCATCTTCTGGTAAATCACCAAAAACATGAGTTATATTAAATTCATCAAATAAAGAAGAATTTAATTTAGTTCTTTTACAAACATCTTTTTTTGAACTAAAAGCTCTTGTAGTTCTTGCATCAACTATATCTAAAGCAACAGAAGACCCTAATCCATCTATTGCAATAAAAGGAATTCTTATATTACCATCTTCTACTTCGAAAATTGTTGCACTTGATTTAACAATATCTACTGGTAAAAATTTAATGCCTCTTTTTGTCATTTCATATGCAACTTGAAGTGATGTGATTAAATCATCATCCTTTGCTGTTTGAGTAGGCTTTGATTTTATTTCTTCTATCTTAGCTGCAATAGCAATTGGTCCACCTAAAAATGCTTGAACATTATATGCTTTTGCACGCTTTGAAAACCAAGCTGAATAAAATAATGCAGGTGAATATACTTTAAACCAAGCAATTCTTAAAGCCATCATTACATATGCTATAGCGTGAGCCTTAGGGAACATATATTCTATTCTTTCACAAGACCAAATATACCAAGGATCAACATTGCAAGCCTCTAAATCGGGCTTAAAACCATCGTTCCATTTAGCAATATCATCATTATTTCCTTTGTGTAATTTACCTTTTCTAACAAATTCCATGACCTTAAATGCTTTTAATGGCTCTAAATGATATTTATTGATTAAATCAACCATAATATCATCACGACATCCTATAATATCTTTAAAAGGAATAGCTCCAAAAGGACTTCTTTCTGAAATTAATTCTTGAGCATTAGTTGACCATACATTTGTACCATGTGATAATCCTGATATTTTAACTAATTGAGCAAATGTTTTTGGTTTTGTTTCAACAAGCATTTGACGAACAAAATTAGTACCAAATTCAGGTACAGCAAATGATGCAACAGGAGAACCAAGCTCTTCAGATTTTAATCCTATTATTTCTGTTTCATAAAATAATCTATATAAATTTTTATCATCTACTGGAATATCTTGTGGAGATGTAAAAGGAAATTGTTCTTGATGCTCATGAACATAATCCATTAAATATTTAATAATAGTTGGATCATCATGACCTAATACATCTAATTTTAATAAATTATTTTCAAAAGAATGGTAATCATAATGAGTTGTTCTAAACGCATTTGTTGAATCATCTGCAGGATATTGAATTGGTGTAACATCAAAAATATCGATTCTATGAGGAACTACAACAATACCACCAGGATGCTGACCTGTTGAACGCTTGATTCCAACTAAATGTGTAGCGATTCTATCCATTTCACACGCACGGAAATTTTTACCTTTTCTTTCACAATAGCCTTTAACATATCCATATGCATTTTTATCAGCAATAGTTTGAACTGTTCCACCTCTAAATGCATATTCATATCCAAAAATACTTCTAATAAATTCATGAGCCTTTGCTTGATAATCTCCAGAGAAATTAAGATCAATATCAGGAACCTTATCTCCATCAAAGCCTAAAAAAGTTTCAAATGGTATATCATGACCATCCTTCTTTAAAGGAGTTCCACAACAAGGACATAATTTATCTTCTAAATCATAACCATCATCAACAGCTTCTAAATAAGGCATTAATTGTCTTTCAGCATCTGTCATTCCATATTTTTCTTTTTCTTCTTGTGATAATCTTATTGCATGAAATTGGCAATTAGGGCACAAATAATGTGGTGCTAATGCATTTACTTCTGTTATATTCATTAATGTTGCAACTAAAGAAGAACCAACAGAGCCTCTAGAACCAACTATATATCCATTTTCAAGTGAATTTTTAACCATTAAATGAGAAACATAATAAACAGATGCATATCCATTAGAAATAATTGAATTTAATTCTCTATCTATTCTAGCTTTTATAATAGGATGAGGATTTTCACCATATTTTTTTAATGTATTTTCTTTAACTATTCTATTTACCTCATCAACAATTGATGGAACATATAAAGGCGCACCTTTAAATTCATCATCTGCAGGGGCAAACATTTCATTTTTAAATGCATCAAATTTTTCTATTAATGAAGCTATTAAATTTGTATTTTCAATAACTATTTCATTAGCTAATTCTTCATCTAAAAAATCAAATTCCTTTAACATTTCATCAGTTGTTCTTAAATGAGCTTCTGGTTCTATTTCATATCTTGCTAATCTATGAACACCACCACCTATTTGTGGTGAATTAATTAAAATTGATCTATATTTTTTATCATCAGGTCTTAAATAGTGTGAATTAGATACAGCAACAACAGGCTTTCCTAATTTTTTTGCTATTTTAATAATCTTTAAAATAATTTCTTCTATATCATCTTTTCCATGTGGTAATGAATCAAATAAATGAGCATATCCAGAAGGAGGTAAAACTTCAATGTAATCATAATATTCCATTTCTTTTTCTAATTCTTCTTCACTTCTTAAATATGCATATTCAAATACTTTACCTAAAAATGTACCAGAACCTAATAAAATACCATCTCTATATAAATCTATAACGCTTTTTAAAGCTCTTGCATCATCTGCTAAATGAGTGGTTAAAGAATCAGATAATATTTTATACATATTCTTAAATCCAACATTATTTTTAGCTAAAATATCAATTGAAAAAGCAATTTCATTTTTGTAATGAATATCTTTATTAATTAAATCATTAATATTAGAATACATTTTAATATTCATAACAGCTAAATCATTTAACATAGATAAAAAGCATAAAGCTGTAACCCTAGTATCATCTGATGCTCTATGATGATGTTCTTGTTTTACTTTATAATATTTACATAAACTCTTTAAATCAAATCTTTTTTCTGTTGGAGCTAATGCTCTAAATAAATTTAATGTATCAATAACAGGAAATTTATCAATAGCTAAATTATGTTTTTTAGCTTCCATATAAACCATTCCAACATCGAATTTAGCATTATGTGCAACTAAAATAGCTCCTTTTGAAAATTCAATAAATTTTGTTAATGCTATATCAATAGTAGGAGCATCTTTTACATCATCATTAGTAATAGATGTCAATTCTGTTATTTTAGCTGGAATATCTCTTAAAGGATTAATGAATGTTTCAAATTGTTCAATTATGCCGCCTTTATATACTTTGTGAGCACTAATTTCAATTAAAGTGTCATAGCTTTGAGATAAACCAGTTGTTTCAATATCAAAAACAACAAATGTTGAATCTCTTAAAAAAGAATCAAAGCCTTCTTCTTCATTATAAGTAATAAAATAAGCTGAATCATCAATATATGGTAATTCAACACCATAAATAGGTTTAATTTTAGGGTGTTTACTAATTGCATGTTCAACATCAGGAATTTCATAAACACCTGATTTATCTGTAAAAGCAATAGCATTCCATCCTAATCCATCAACAAAATCCAAATATTCAGCAGCATCAGCTAATCCATCTAAAGTTGACATTTTAGTGTGAGCATGAAGCTCAACACGTTTATTTTTAGATAAATCTTCCACCTTTTTTTCTATATGAGCACCAATTATATCAATTGATTGAGCACTTAAGACAATTTCTTTTGAATAAGTATCATATTCTGCTCTTCCGATGATTTTTAACATTATTCCAGGCTTTATACCATTTTGAAATAAATCTTTTTCAACATCACCTGTTAACCATTTTCTTACTATTATTGAATCTGTATCATCTGTTACTTTAATTGATGCAAGCAATGTTTTTTTGTTTTTAAATGTTTTAAAATCTATTGCATAAACATATGCATTTATTAAAAATAATGGTTCACCTGATTCATTTTTATATTTATCAAGCTCTGTTTCTGTTGAAGGAATTGTGCAAATACTACTTTTAACTTCAGGAACATTTTTAAAATTCTTTTTTATTTGCTTTAATTGATTATTAAAATTAGCTGCTTGCTGAGCTTCTTTTCTTTGAGTTTCTAAAACCTCTTCTATTTGATTATCAAGCTCTTCTATTTGAGATTTATAACTAATATTTTGATCATATTTAAAACATATATCTACATCTAAACCATATTCAGCAAAACCATCTTTAATAGGTTTAGCTAAAGAATTAATTGTTAAATCATCTTTAGCAATATAAAAGATAATATTTTTATCCTCAATATTTGCATCTTTTGCTTCATATGCATTATAAGATGCATCATTTAATTTTAAATTATTTAATATTTCATTTAAATATTCATAATATTCTTCACTAGTTAATAAATCATCTTTATATCCAATTAAAAGCTCTTTTATTTTAATAGGGCCTAATAATTTTTTTATTTTATCAATTAGAATTTGATAATTATTTAAGCTAATTGCTTTATCCAAAACTATAGATAACCAAATTTCTTTACTTATCTTATTATATTCTCCTTCTTCAATTAGGATATCATTATCATTTTTTATAAAATCTAATTCTTTTAATTTCTCTATAAATCTCACAATAATTCTCCTTATTTTATGCGTCTAATGTGAGCAAATGTTATATTTGTAAATATTACAGGAACTAATAAAGCAATATATTCAATCCAAGTTATACTCAATAATAAAGCAATAAAATACCAATAAAAATAGCTCAATGAATCATATAAGACTAATTTAAGCCTAATTTTAAATTCAATTGCTGGATTAATAAGATATGCAGCAATTAAGCAAAATACAATCAAAATAAAATAATAAACTAAAGTTGATATTATTGATTGAACTGATATTAATGTTGCCTGTTGATATTGAACTTTATCAAATGAATAAATTAAAAAATTTCTAAAATTAATACAATCAGATGTATCTCCTTTTTGAACATTTGAAATATTAAAGCTTTTTAAATCAGTGTTATCATATGAATAACTTCCTAATTTATATAAACCATAATAAATAACATAATTATCTTCAAAAAAGCTAACACATAATTTATTTTGACTAACATTTACATTTGTTGGCAAAAAAGAAATATTTGCATCTTCACTTGAAAATAACATAGATTCACCATTAAATTTTTTATTATCTGCATCATAAATTATAGTAACAGAAGGCTTATTTCCTAATGAATCAGTAGAATATTGAATCATTTGTTCAACTGCAATTGCTTGATCAATACCAAATTGATCTGTAAGCATACATTTAGTAAAAATTGAAGCACTAAATACAGCAAAAAAAAGTATTATTAATAATATAACATTATGAAATTTATCTTTAAAAAAAAGTCCCACATATTTAGGATGAGAGAGACTAGTTTTAATTCTTTTTAACATTTTGCTACCTCACATAATGTAATTATAACAAATTTACATTCAAAATAACATAAATAAAATATTATTTTAATTTCTATAAAAATTATTTATAATAAAAAAGGGTGAAAGAACTTGAATTATTTTACTATTGATAAACCTTATAATTCTTTAAACCAATATTATAAAAAAAAATTTAATAAAAAAGTTGCAAAAATTGCTTTAAATTCAAATTTTACATGCCCAAATAGAGATGGAACTAAAGGTGTTGGTGGTTGTATTTTTTGTTCTAATGCTGGATCTGGTGATTTAGCAGGAGATAAAAATAAAGCATTAAAAGATCAATTTAATGATATATCTAAAATAATGCTAAATAAATGGCCAGATTCTTCTTTTATTCCTTATCTTCAATCCTTTTCTAATACATATAAAGATATTAATGAATTAAAAAAAATATATGATGAGTGCATTAATTTATCAGATAACATTGTAGGATTTGATATAGCAACAAGAGCTGATTGTATAAATGAAGATATAGCTAAGCTATTAAATGATTATAATAAAAAAATACCAATTACTGTTGAATTAGGATTACAAACGAGTAATGAAGAAACTGCAAAAAAAATAAATAGATGCTTAACTAATTTAGAATTTGAAAATGCAGTAAAAATTTTAAGAAAATATAATATAGAAATTGTGGTTCATATAATAAATGGCCTACCAGGTGAAGATATAAATGATATGTTAAATACAATTAAATATATTAATAAATTAGATATTCAAGGAATTAAATTCCATTCACTTCTTGTTTTAAAAAATACAAAATTATATGATGAATATTTAAAAGAAAAATTTCATATCTTAAG
>CAJOQR010000087.1 GCA_905236965.1 uncultured Acholeplasmatales bacterium
AATAAAAAATAATAATTTATTCTTAATTAAGAAAAACAGAAAATGGAACAAGATTCTAATTTACAAAGAATAAATAGTGCAGCTTTATGCAACAATTTAAATAGTCGTGGATTTTCATTAGGTAACCAAGGTTACATTTTAAAACGTTCTGATTTTATCAACAATTATTCTCAAGAAGTAATTGATGCATGTTGGTCTTCTCTTTCAATAAATGTAATCCAGAATTATCAAAGAGGAAAAGGCACTTTTATAAAAGGTTTTGGAACTTTTACTTATAAAAATTCCTCATTAAATTTAAATGGAACAACGAATCAAAACACTCGTGATAAAAAACCTAAATTACCTGTATTTATTGTCTCTAAAGAATTATGTGAAAGATTTTGTGCTGGGGAATATACAAGACAAAATGGTATAAGATATTATAATCAAAAAGAGTCAAAAAATATCCCTATAGTTAAATTAAACCTATCCGAAATGGCTTATAGTTTATCTATGTCCAAAGAAGAAGTTGGTAATTTATTAAAGCATTTAATGATTCATATAAGAGATTGTATTATAGATAAAACTTTTAAAAGTAAAATATTACCTGGTTTAGGTATTTTAATGAATCGAAATAATATTTTAGCTGTTAAATTTGATGATGAATTAATCAAGGATATTTTATTAAAAAATGAAAAATTAGTTTTTACAAAAAAAAACATATCACTTGATAATAATTTTGATTTAGCTCAAAATGTTATCGCTAATGAATGTTTAACACCATTTGAAAATATCGAAAAATTAAAAGCAACAAATGCCTTAAATACAGTATTTGAAAAAAGTGGAAAACTATATGCTAAAAATAATTATGACATTGATATCCATGATGAAATAAAATATCCAGAACATGATATAAAGCCAATACATAATAAAAATTTTAGAAGAAAATTTGAATTTATAAATGATTATACAAAAAGACCTTATAGTACTGTATTTAATAATTATCAAAATAAAAATGAAGATAATGATAATAAAAACATTTTAAATATTTTAGATGAAAAAACTCTGAAATCTTTAGAATATTATAAGGGTGCACTTATAAAAAATTGTAAAAATTATGACCATTTAAGAAATGGACGAATATCCAAAGGAGATATTATTAATGCCATGGTGCAAGCAAATATAAATAATAAAATCGATTATAATTTAGCAAAAAAAATTGTTGAAGAATATATCAAAACAGAAGATGCTGAATATATGAAATTCATTGCTATCTTAGTCAAAGATAGCAGATATTTATTACTAAAAAAAAATAATAATACAAATATTAATTATGATTCACTAAAAAGAGAAAACTTTTTCTCTGCTAATAAATTAAGAACAAACGGATTTAATACAACTAGAAATGGTCATAATTCTCATAATACTTCACGAAATTTTTCATTTAATAAAAAAAATAATTTCATAAAAAGTTCCTCATCAACATTATTAAATTCAGAAGAAGAAAAAAATCCAACAATGATAAATACAGTTTATTCAAACGATATAAACAATAAAACAACAAATCCTTTATTTAAAAGTGCTACTAATTTTTTCACCAATAGACAAAAAGAAACCGAAGATTGTCGCAAAAAACTTTCTACAATAGTTAGTATATTACCTGAATTAAAAAGAAAATATTTAATATCATTAGAACAAAAAATGAGTTATGAAGAATTCATGAACGTTTTAAATGAATATGATATTTATTATCCAAAACAAATAATCATATCACTTCTTAATTTTCTAGAAATATCAGACATAAATGGATTTTCGATAAAAGAACTCGATACTCGAATTAAAACTTGTAAAATATTAAGAGCAGAAATAAGTGTTGAACAGCTAAATGAAATCATGAAAAAATTAAGAGATGTTATATATATAAATGGAGGAGAAAAATTTTTGTTTAATAATGAAATAAACCCTAATAGTACATTAGATTGCGAAATGTTTATTAGAATTTTAGGAGATAAAGTTCCTTATGATGAAGAAATATTAATAAATGTTTTTAGTTATTTAGTTAAGACTGAAAG
>CAJOQR010000088.1 GCA_905236965.1 uncultured Acholeplasmatales bacterium
AGAAATTAATGTTTTCTAAAGAGATGATTTATTGTGTTACTTTTTTTAAAATAAAATTAATATAAAAATATCTATTTTTTATAACCTATTTATTGTTTTCGCTAAAATTCATCCATTTTTTTAATAATTCTGTAATAGAATTTAGATCTTTTGTTTCTTTATATATAGCTGCAATCATTGCTTCTACTGCTGTAGCTTTAAATTTATCAGGAGAATCTTTTTTATTTCCACCTGAAGTCTTTTTAGGCTTTTCGTATTTGTAATTCAAATGTTCTTTTATACTTGAATCTTTTTCATCAATAGATATATATTTATTTTCAATTAATCTGTAATGCTTTGCAATAATTGTTACAAACCTTTCATCAGTAACATATTCTTCTATCTTTTTAGATAATTGTTTACATTTATCTAATAATATTTCTGCATAACATAGCTTAATAATTGCATCTCCATATGTAGCAAGTTCTTTATTTGTATCTTTTTCAATTAAATTATAATCCACATTCCTATATGATGTATCTGTTAAAGCACGGTTTACCCATATAGATGTTTTTTTCTTATTAAGATACTCTTCGAATAGATCCATTATTGATTTACCCCCACATCAAATAAATTTATCTTAAATAATTTGTGATTAATGTTTTTAATGAAGTAATTATTTTATTTAGCATACTTTTTAACTTCCTTTTTTATAACTATTATGCTAAAGACAATTTAGTCTTTAAGAAATTATCAGCATTGTGAAACACTGCATTCTTTTCTGCTGCTTTTGCATCATCATGTGTCTTGAATAAGCTTAAATCACAATCACTCTTTAGATCAATATATTGTTCAATATATGAATCATATAATTTCTTAGCTTCAGGATCATTTGAATTCTTAACTAAGCCCATTAAAATAGATGTCTTAGCTAAAGACATAGCCATTTGATTTAAATCAAGAGATTTAAATTGTTTACGAACCATAATCTTTTGTTCTAATGTTAATGCTGCATATGAAATACCACCAGATGCTAGTCCAAGAGCTAAAGGTTCAATTGCACCAACCGCAAGACATAAAGGAAGGGCTATTGATGCATATAATAGGTGTGCACCAAAAGGAAGGGCTGCACCTGCAGCTGCAACTGAACCTAATGCTACGATTCCTCCATAAATTAATAATGGAGCTGCAACGAGTGAACCAACCATTACTGCTACTTTAACATTTGTAGATTTATCATATGATATATTTCTATATGCATCCTTTATTTCCTTTTCTAAACTCTTTAAATTATCTAAGCTTAGATTAAATAGTTCTGCAATTTTTGGAAAAGTTTGTTTATTCATTTCATAATTAACTGTTGAATCTAAAATAACATTAATTAAAAATTCTGTACGAGCTACATGATACACATCTTTTTCAAAAATAGTATTTGATAATTCTTTTGCTGAAGCTAAATCATCAAGAAAATAATTTTCTTCCTTAGCTTTTTTTGTTAAATTATCTAAGATTGATTTCTTTAAATTATAAGATTCTAGATGTTTATCATAATTATCCTTATTTGATAAATTATTTAATTTCTTTCCAAACTTAGAAAATACATTCTCTGATTTTCCAATTAATGATGGTTGATATTTTTTATATTCTTGTTCTTCATATACTAAATCTTCATATATTCTTAGACTCTTAATGTAATAATCTAATTTTTTTACCATTATTACTGCTTGTGATACATTTTCGTTTAAATTTTCCATTTTTATTTCTCCTTTATCTTTTCTTCAATATATTGATTTAGCTCATCAATATTAATTTTTTCTTTATTATCTATAATTTTATTGAATAAAGTAACTAAATCTTTGTTTTCCTCAAACTTTAATTTATCAGTTAATGAATCATCACTTGATTTAAATATATTATTAGTATAATTATAGATTTGGTTTTTTACTAAACACGATTCAATATAATCAAATAATTCTTTATATTTAATTTCTAATTCAGCATCTTTTTCTTCATACATTTCTTTATATTTATATAAAGTAGGCCTAGATACATTAATTAATCTAGCTAATTCTGATACCGTTATTAAATCTGGTATATTTTTCATCTAACCACCTCTTTACAATTATATTTTACACTTTTTTTGTAAAAAGTAAATACTTCTTTACACTTTTTTTGTAAAATTTACGTTTTTAATAATTCCTATATATAAAAAATAAGCCGATATAACACCAGCTTATCTTCTATAAATTATTGTTTTAATGTTCTTACTTGTTCAATATGTTCATTTCTATATTGACTTTATTACACATTAGTATTTTATATTAAAATATTCCAAATATTTTTTAAATATATCTTGACCATTAAGACAAGTATCAAGTAGATATCCTTTTTCATATTTCCATTCTTTTAGACCTCTATAGTAAAATGCCTTGTGTTCATCAGTAATTAATATTGGTACTAAATTATGTTTTAAACACTCTTTTTTGTACAAAATTCAAAAATCATTGACAATCAACGCAAGAATGTTATCACCACCTTTGGGGCATAATAAAAGCCCTCATTAATTGAGAGCTTAAATATTATTCTTCAAATTTTGGAACTTCAAAATCAAAGTTTGATTCTATTTTGTTAATGTCTATAAAACAATCATTAACAATTCTTATTTCTTTATCCCCTTTAGTATAAACATAGACTGAAGCGTCACCACCATTTTCAGGAACCAATTTTTTCTTAAAATCAGGAAATTTCTTATCAATATATGATACTGCTTTTTCAAAAACAACAAGTGAGTCATTTTTACTTAAAACCTTAACCATTTTTACTTTCCTCCTTTAAGCTTAAATAGTTTATCAAATTTACCATTGGATTTATCACATGTATTAATGATATCTTGTAATGCTTCTGAATATGTTAAGCCTTTACCTTCAACATCATCCATTTTATACGTTAGTAGTTCATTAAAAGTTTTCCCAGCAGGCAATAAAGATAAGCCTTTTAAATCTTCCATCTTTGCTCTAGTTTCCAATCTAATTTTATCTCGAGCATCAAATGCAAAATGTGCTTTTTCTTCAAGAGTAAGATTGTCAGGGATAGAATCTTTTATTTTTGCCAATTGCTCATGATAATACTCTCTAACAAAACAATTCTCATAATACAAGCGAGGATCACTTAAACCCTCTATTTGTATTCTATCATTATTTTCAACTTCCATCAACATGTCCTTGCTTTGTTTAGTTACATGTTCAAATGACTTTTGGCTTAACCCAATTTTCTTTCTTCCAATAAGTCTATTGTTGTCAGCATCAGTAAATTTTACTTCTATCTTTGTTTTACCACCATTAAAATCTACTTTTTGGTTTAATGCCTCCCTAGAATAGCTGCGTTGAAGATTATCATATTTCTTTATAGGGTTTCCTTGCTCATCCTTTATTACTTCACCTTGTTCATTCTTTAATACTTCATTCTCAAGTTTTCTTTGCTCAGCTTGAAGAATCTTAACATTATTTTTTGCCTGTTCTTTTTGAATTTTAAACAATGTATCATTAGGTTCAAGTTTTAACACTTGCTCAGCCTTTATAATTTTTTCTTTCTCAGCCCTTATTTTTC
>CAJOQR010000089.1 GCA_905236965.1 uncultured Acholeplasmatales bacterium
ACTTATATGTCAAAAAAAGAAGAAAAAATAACAATTGGAATTTTAATAAGTGAAATATTTCTTGGCCTTTTAGCTCTTTTAACTATTTTTTTACCTGCCTTAACAACATCTAATGTATCATTAGAAGGAGTTTATACAACTTTTGGTGGTGGATCAAATGGTGGAATAGTTACTAGATTTTTTGATTTTTCATTTGGCAATTTTTTAGCTTATTTATTAATAATTGCTGGAATGATTTTGGCTTTTATAAGATTAGCAATATCTAAAACAGATAATTTAATTTCAAAAATAATTACAGCTTCTTTATTTTTATTAGGTGGCATTTTATTAATTTTTTGTAAACAAATGCTAAATATGCATATTAATACTGATATTAATATATTTACATTAAGCTATGGACCTTTATTAGGCTTAATAGTGTGCATTTTAGATTGTATTATTGTTTTAATTGATATTTGGTTTTCATATAAAATAAGTAATATTAAAGAATCAATTGAAATAGATAAAGATGAATTAAAAGCTGAAGTAATGGCTGAAATAGAAGAAGAAAAAAGAAGAAATAATAAAGAATAAAATTAAAGCTATAAGATAAAAACTTATAGCTTTATTAATATATTAATAAAAAAATTTCTTTAAGTAGTTTTTTAATGATTTTTATTATATAATAAATTATGTGAATTTTTAGGAGTGATTATTATGGCAGAAATAAATAATTTTATTAAAACAATAATGCAAAATGATCTAGAAAGTGGGAAGGTTGATGCGATTGCGACACGTTTTCCTCCAGAGCCAAATGCTTATTTACATATTGGTCACGCAAGGGCTATAATAACTAATTTTGAATTAGCTAAAGCATTTAATGGAACAACAAATTTAAGATTTGACGATACAAATCCTGCAAAAGAGGATAAAGAATTTGTTGATGGAATTATAGAAGATTTAGCATGGTTAGGTTATAAACCAACAAATGTTTTTTATGGATCTGATTATTTTGATGCAACTTATGAAAAAGCTGTTTTGCTTATTAAAAAAGGATTAGCTTATGTTGATGATTTATCTCAAGAAGAAATGAGTAAATATAGAGGTACATTAACAGAACCAGGTATAAATTCTCCTTATAGAAATAGAAGTATAGAAGAAAATTTAAAATTATTTGAAGAAATGAAAAATGGAATTTATCCAGATGGTGCTAAAACATTAAGAGCTAAAATAGATATGGCACACCCTAATATTAATATGAGGGATCCAGCAATGTATAGAATATTACATTTGAATCATCATCGTCAAAAGGATAAATGGTGTATTTATCCTATGTATGATTTTGCTCATCCATTACAGGATTCTTTTGAAGGAATTACACATTCTTTATGTTCATTAGAATATGATAATCATAGAATTTTATATGATTGGTTTATTGAAAAATGTGAAATGAAGCATATTCCACATCAATATGAATTTGGTAGACTTAATATTACTAATACTATTATGTCAAAAAGATATTTAAGAGCTTTAGTTGATGCTAAAAAGGTATCAGGATATGATGATCCTAGAATGCCTACTTTATGTGGATTAAGAAGAAGAGGCTTTACAGCTAATTCTATTAGAAATTTTATTTTATCAACTGGTTTATCAAGAGTTAATTCAACTGTTGAATCAGATGCTTTAGATGAAGAATTAAGGAATGATTTAAAATTAAAAGCATTAAGACCTAATGCTATAATAGATCCTTTAAAGGTTATAATAGATAATTATCCTGATGATCAAATTGAATATATGGATTGCCCTAACAATCAAGAAAATTTAGAATTAGGAATGAGAAAAATTTCTTTTTCTAAGGTTGTATATATTGAAAAAGAAGATTTTATTGAACAAAAGCCTAATAAAAAATGGAAAAGATTGGCATTAGGAGTTGAAGTTCGTTTGATGCATGCTTATTTTATTACAGCAACAAGTGTTGAAAAGGATGAAGAAGGTAATATTATATGTGTTCATGCAACATATGATCCTTTAACTAAATCTGGTACAGGGTTTGACGAAAGAAAGCCTAATGGTAATATTCATTATGTAGATAGTAAAACAGCTATAAAAGCTGAATTTAGATTATTTGAACCATTAATGTTACCAGATAATGATGATACAAAGGATTTAGATTTTATGCAAAAATTAAATCCAAATTCTATAGAAATCAAAAAAGGATTTGTTGAAGAATCATTAAAAAATACATATCCATTAGAACATTTCCAATTTATAAGAAATGGATATTATGTTACAGATAAAGATTCAAATGAATCTGAATTAGTATTTAATAGAACTTGTGGTTTAAAATCATCATTTAAATTATAATAGGGGTGCCTAAAGGCAGCCCTTTAATCGCTATAATATAAGGAGAAAATTATGTTAAAAACAGTTAATTTAGGATTGCAATATGGTACACGTAAGCTTTTTGACCATGTCAATATTACTTTTAATAAAGGAAATTGTTATGGAATTATTGGAGCTAATGGTGCTGGAAAATCCACATTTTTAAAGCTTTTATCTGGAGAGATTGAATCTACTTCAGGTGAAGTTATTATGGATAAAAAAGAAAGAATGTCTGTTTTAAAGCAAGACCAAAATGCTTATAATGATGAAACAGTTTTAAATACAGTTTTATTAGGCCATAAAAGATTAATGGAAATAACAAAATTAAAAGATGAATTATATGAAAAACCAGATTTTTCAGATGCAGATGGCTTGCTTGCTGCAGAGCTTGAAGGGGAATTTGCTGAATTAGGTGGATGGGAAGCTGAATCAGATGCTTTAACATTATTATCAGGCTTAGGAGTTCCAAGTGATACTTATTATAGCTTAATGAGGGATTTAGATGCTAAAATTAAAATTAAAGTATTATTAGCTCAAGCATTATTTGGTAATCCAGATATTTTATTATTAGATGAGCCTACAAATAATTTAGATTATAAATCTACAAGATGGCTTGAAAATTTTTTATTGGATTTTCCAAATACAGTTTTAATTGTTTCTCATGATAGACATTTTTTAAATAATGTTTGTACTCATATATGTGATGTTGATTTTGGCAAAATAAAGCTTTATGTTGGAAATTATGAATTTTGGTATGAATCTAGTCAGCTTGCATTACAACAACAAAAGGATCAAAATAAAAAAAGTGAACAAAAAATTAAAGAATTGCAAGAATTTATTGCAAGATTTAGTGCTAATAAATCAAAATCAAGACAAGCTACATCTAGAAAAAAATTATTAGATAAAATTGTATTAGAGGATATAGAACCATCTTCAAGAAGATATCCTTTTATAGGATTTAAGCCTCAAAGAGAAGTAGGAAATGATATATTATTTGTTGAGAATTTAACAAAACCAGGAGTATTTAAAAATTTAAGCTTTACTGTTAATAAAAATGATAAAATAGCTTTTTTATCAGAAAATACTCAACAAATTCAAGCATTGTTTAATATTTTAGCTGGAATAGATGAAGATTATGAAGGGAAATTTAAATGGGGAATAACAACATCTTTAGGTTACCTTCCTCAAGAT
>CAJOQR010000090.1 GCA_905236965.1 uncultured Acholeplasmatales bacterium
GTATCTCCAATTGAAGCAATCACAAAAGATATTGGAGATTTAACACTTTATGGTATGAATGGTTATTTAATTAAAAAACCAAATTATGATTATGTTGATAAAATTGGTGATGATTATGGCGGAAGATTCAAGAATAACAAGAACTAAAAAAGCAATTAAAATGGGTTTTATAAGTCTTTTAGATAAAAAAGAAATTGATTTAATAACTGTAAAGGATATAGCTTTAGCAGCAGGAGTTGATAGAAAAACTGTATATAATTATTATCCAGGAGTTTATGCATTAATTGATGAAGTAGAACAGGATTTTATAAAAACAATAGAAGAGCATTCAAAATTAATGAGAAATGCTAATATTGTTGAAAATCCATTAGAATTTTTTGATGAAATAAAAGATGATATTTTAAATAATTTAAAATTATATAAAAATTTTTTAAATGTTCAATCCAATTCTAATTTGTTATTAAGATTAACAAAAATAATTGAAAATAATGTTGAAAATACATTAAAAGAAAATTTAAAAATAAATGGGATTAATCCTAATAATGTTAATCTAAAATTATGTGCTACATTTATAACAGATGGAATGATAGGATGCTGTAGAGGCTGTATGGAAGGAATTGAAGATAATCCTGAGCAATTTATTAAAGGATTAACTGCACTTACAGTTTATGGAACATTAGGATTTTTCTGGGGAATGCCTAAAAAATAAAAAATTATTGACAAATTATATTCAATTGTATACAATATAATTGTAAATAATTAAAAGGAGGTAATCTATGGAAAGATATGATGTTGCTATAATAGGCACTGGTCCTGCAGGATTAGAAGCAGCTTTAACACTTAAAAATAGAAATAAAAATATTTTATTATTAGGAAATGATAAATCATCAGATAAGGTTTTTAAAGCTCATGAAATAAAAAATTATTTAGGATTACCTAATATAAAAGGTGAGGATTTTTCAAAAGCTTTTATAGAGCATATAAAAATTATGGGAATTAAAATAAATAATGATGTTATTTCACAAATATATAATATGGGTGATTATTTTGCATTACAAGGCCATAGCAAAGATATGTATGAAGCTAAATCTATAATAATTGCGACTGGTGTAAAATCAGATAAGCCATATGTTGGTGAAGAAGAATATTTAGGAAGAGGAGTAAGCTATTGTGCTACATGTGATGCTCCTTTATATAAAAATAAAAATATAGCTGTTATTTTGGAATCTAATGAAGATTTTGAAGAAGTAAGATTTTTATCTACTATAGCAAAAGAGCTAACTTTAATTCCTTTATATGAAGGTGAAATTGAAAATATTTCTAATGTTAAAATAATTAAAGATTTGCCAATTAAAATTGAAGGAAAAATGAAAGCAAATAAATTAATATTAGAAAAAAATGAAATTGAATTTGATGGATTGTTTATATTAAAAAAGAGCGTTCCATTATCATATTTATTAAGTGGTCTTGAAATGGATGAGCAACATATTAAGGTTAATCGTCAAATGGAAACAAACATCAAAGGAGTTTTTGCTTGTGGTGATATAACTGGTAAGCCTTATCAATATATTAAGGCTGCTGGTGAAGGAAATGTTGCAGCATTATCTGCAGTAAATTTTTTAGCAAAAGGAAGGTAATAAAAATGAGAAATTATACAAGTGAAGAATTTAAAAAATTAGAAGGAACATTATTAGTTGATTTTAATGCAACTTGGTGTGGCCCTTGTAGGATGTTACATCCTATTTTAGATGAATTAGAAAAAGAAATAACAAATGTTAAATTTGTTGGTATTGATTGTGATGATGAATCAAATTTAGCTGAGGATTATAACATTTCTAATATTCCATGTGTTATTATAATAAAAGATGGAAAAGAAATAGCTAGATCAGTTGGATTTAAATCTAAAAATGAAATGGAATTATTTATTAAAGAAAATATATAATTTTTTTAGTTGTGATTTTTTTCACAACTTTTTTATAATTTGGAGATTTATATGATTGAAAATAAGAAAGATTTAAAATATTATATTGAACAAGATAGACTTAATTTACATATAAAAAATACTAAGCCTAAAAAAAATGATATAATTTGGAAATATGAAATAATTTTACGTAAGCATGAATATTATCATAATTTAACAAAGAAAAATATATTTCAAAAAATTAAATTAAAATATTATTCAAAAAAGCATTTTAAATTATCAACAAAATATACAACATCTATACCAATAAATACAACAGGTCCTGGCTTATCAATTGCTCATTTAGGGGCTATATATATTAATAGTAAAGCTAGAGCTGGTAAAAATTTAAGAATTCAAACAGGAGTTGTTATAGGAGGAGATGTTAGAACACCTAATAAGCAAGCAAGATTAGGTGATAATGTTTATATAGGTGTTGGCGCTAAAATTATAGGTCCAAGAATAATAGCAAATGATGTTGCTATAGGGGCGAACGCTGTTGTTACTAAAGATATATTAGAGCCTCATACTACCTGGGCTGGAGTACCAGCTAAAAAAATTAGTGATAATTCTTCTAGACTTTATATTGATAAAAGATTATTTCCAGAAGATCCAATATATGATACTGTTGATTTATCAACATGGGATGATTAAGGACGCCTTTTGCGTCCTTTTTAAACTAGAATATTAATCATTATAATGATATAATAATTTTTGCTGAAGGGAAGTTTAATTTATGTTTTGTTATGAAAGAAAAGCTTATTATCATGAAACTGATCAAATGGGTATTATTCACCATTCTAATTATTTAAAATGGATGGAAGAAGCAAGAATTTTTCTAATGGATAAATTAGGTTTTTCATATAAAAAAATGGAAGAATTTGGTATTATATCTCCTGTTACTAATATTGATTTAGAATATAAAAACCCAACTAAATTTAATGATGAAGTATTAATTTATATAAAAGTATTAGAATATACAGGTGTTAAATTATTATTTGAATACAAAATAATAGATAAATTAACTAAAAATATTAATGCAATAGCACATTCAAAGCATTGCTTTATAAAAAATGGTAAAATTATTTCACTTAAAAAAGATTTAAAAGAATTTCATGAAGCTTTTATAAAATTTATAGAAGAGGAAGAATAATGGATATTGTATTAAAATCATCATCTCCAAGAAGAAAAGATTTACTTAAGGATATGGGATATGAATTTATAGTAAAAACTTATGATGTTGATGAAACATTTGATAATAAATTAGATCCTTTTACAAATGTTAAATTATTAGGCTTAAAAAAAGCATCTATAAAAAAAGAAGAGGATTATGGGAAAATATTAATTGGTTGTGATACAATCGTAGTATTAGATAATGTTATTTATGGTAAACCAAAAGATGAATTAGATGCATATAATATGTTAAAAAATTTAAGTGGTAAAATGCATTATGTTGCATCAGGTATTGCAGTTATTTATAAAGATAAAATATTTAATGATGTAGAAATATCAAAAGTATATTTTAAAGAATTAACAGATAATGATATTTATGAATATATAAAAACAGGTGAATGTTTTGGAAAAGCAGGATCTTATGCAATACAAGGAATAGGAAAGTGTTTGGTTAGTCATTATGAAGGATCTTTAAATAATATAATTGGGCTACCAACAGAAAAATTATCTAATATTTTAGGTGAAATAAATGGAATGGAAGATTAAAGATATTATTATTCCTAATAGATTTGTTTTAGCACCTATGGCTGGTGTAACTAACGAAGCCTTTAGAATTATTTGTAAAGAATATAATGCTGGTTTAGTTATGGCTGAAATGGTATCTGATAAAGCTATTGGTTTTAAAAATAAAAAAACATTAGAAATGACAAAAGTAAATATTAAAGAGCATCCAATTTCAATGCAAATATTTGGAAGTGATGTAGAATCAATGGTTAATGCTGCTAAATATATAGATGAATATAGTGATGCTGATATAATTGATATTAATATGGGATGTCCTGTTAATAAAGTTGCTAAAAAAGCTTTAGCTGGTGCATCATTATTACAATATCCTGATAAGGTTTATGAAATTGTTAAAAATGTTGTTGATTCAGTAAAAAAGCCTGTTACAGTTAAAATTAGAGCAGGCTGGGATAGTGAACATATAAATTGTGTTGAAATAGCAAAGCTTTGTGAAAAAGCTGGTGCATCTGCAATAACTATTCATGGTAGAACAAGATCACAAATGTATCAAGGAAAAGCAAATTTAGAATACATTAAAGCTGTTAAAGAAGCAGTATCAATTCCTGTTATAGGTAATGGTGATATTGTTGATATTGAATCAGCAAAGCATATGCTTGAATATACAGGCTGTGATGCTATAGCTATAGCTCGCGGTGCTTTAGGAAATCCTTTTTTATTTAGAGAACTTGATGCATATTTTAATGAGGGGAAAATAATTTCTAAGCCAACAAATTTAGAAATTTATGAAACAATTTTTAAACATTATAATTATTTGTTGGATTTAAAAGGATATCATTTAGCAATGCTTGAAATGAGAAGCCATATCTCATGGTATATTAAAGGCATGCCTGGTTCTGCAAAAATTAAAGATTTTTGTAATAAACAAACTGATTTTAATATAGTTTTAAAAACAATAAAAGAATATTTAAATGTATAAAAAATGGTCAAACCTATCTAGGCTTGACCATTTTTATAACATCAATTTTTATTTTAAATGAATGTGTCAAAAAAACATTATTAAATCAAATTGATGATAGTTTTGTTTTTGAATTGTATGTTTATGATGAATATTTATTAAATATTAATGAAAATATTACTTTTTCAATCTAGGAAACTCAAACGTTTATTATTGACACAAAAAATGATAGATAATATAATAAAAATGTATTAAGCATTTTAAAAAATAAATAAGAAGGTGCTTTTTTGTGTTGATGAAAAGGGGAATATCACATAAAAAATTTTTAACAATTGTATTTTTAATTTTAGTAATTA
>CAJOQR010000091.1 GCA_905236965.1 uncultured Acholeplasmatales bacterium
CTTCTATAATTATTAAATAATTCTAATGCTAAATTACAATCGCTTCTAATTGATGGTTTAAAGCCTGTTAAAGCTTTTCTTAATGATTTTATATCTTCTTCTTCAATTGTTGCTGAAAACATCTCCTTAGAGCGAGAAATTAAATTATGAGCTTCATCAACTAATACTCTTAAATTATATTTTTCATCATCATATGCTGTTAATCTAGCATAAGGATCAAATATATAATTATAATCTGCAATAACTATATCGCAATAATATGATAAATATATTGAAAATTCAAATGCACAAATTTGATGCTTAGAAGATATATCTATTATAGTTTTTCTATCATAAATATCATAATTTTTTATTGCATCTATTGTTGCAACTCTAAGTCTATCAAAATATCCTTTTGCATAAGGACATGAATCTGGATTACAGCTTTTTAATTTCATATTACATATTTTTTGTTTTGCTGTAATATCTATAGATTTTATTTTTAAACCATTTTTTGCTAATAAATTTATTGCATTAATTGGTGCATTTTTTCCTGAGCCTTTAGCTGTTAAATAAAACAATTTTTCATTAGGCTTTAATGCTTTTAATGTAGAAAACATTGTAGCCATTGTTTTTCCTATTCCTGTTGGTGCTATTGCATATAATATTTCATTATTTATTGCAGCATTATAGCATGCTTTCATTAATTCTTTTTGTCCTTGTCGCATTTTGCTAAAAGGAAATTTAATATCTTCTATTGATTTTGTTTTATTAATTTTTGCATCATCTAATAAATTAATAAATTTTATATATTCTTCTAATATATTTAATGAAAATTCTTCTAAATCTTCTATTTTTTCATATGAATCAAAGCTTTTTGTTTCATAATCAATTACAGATATATATGTTAATCTTAAATGAATAATGTCTAAATTATTTTGTAATGCATATAAATATCCATATATTTTTAATTGAGCTAAATGCTCTTTATGATAATCTATATCAATTTCATCTAATTCTTTTGTTGTTGATTTAATTTCTTCAATTATTATTTCACCATCTATATATAATAGGCCATCAATGAAGCCATGTAATTGATAATTATTTGATAAATAATTAATATCTTGCTTTATATAAAATTCTTTTTTTGATTCTAAATTATATTTATTTTGTAAATAATCATGAGCTTTTTGCCCTCTTAAAATATCAGAATTTGAAAAGAATTCTTTTGTAAGAGAGCCACTTTGGCAGATAAAATATGCAAGCTCTCTTACAGCTATTTTTTTTGTTTCCAAGTGACTCACCTCTTTAAATAAAAGGCTCGTTATATCCGAGCCTTTGGTTTATTCCAATTTATATTTTTTCTTAATATAAGTCTTATGCCATCTAATATTATTTCAATACCTAATAAAATAATATGTGTTGCAACATGATTTTCAGGATTTAATATTAAGAAAATGGAAAGCACAATCGCAACGATTGCAAGAAAAAGTGAAAATATATTTAAAATCGATTCATTTATACCCAACATAGATTTTATTAAGCTTCTACCACCATTTATTATAGAAATTGTAGCCCAAATAATACAAATTGCATTAAAATCTTCGCTTACAATTGTTATTATAATTATACCTAACATTATAATACCAATTTTATATCCAATATGATTATATTCTTTTAAAAAAATGTCTGTAATTATTGAACTAATATTAACTAAAATCATTATTGAGCCTACAACATATGGAAGTATTGATAAAATTTGTTCATAAAAAATAATAATTAATAATCCTGTGAGTATATATATTATTGGCTTTAATAAGCTTAAAGTCTTCAAATAAATCACCTACTATTCTTTATTTTCTTGTGGTGCTTCTCCTTCTAAATTTTCTGTTTCTTCTTTCAATTCTATTTCTTCTTTTAATAAAATAGCTACTGTAGCAATTGATTGATCTTCTCTAATTTTTATTAATTTAACTCCTTGAGCAGTTCTTCCTGTTTCTGCAATACCATCGATATGCATTCTAATAACTACACCTTTATTTGTAGTTATTAATAAATCTTCATCATCACTTACAGCTCTTAAAGTTACTAAATTACCATTCTTTTCTGTAATATTTAAAGCTTTAACACCCATGCCGCCACGGCTTTGTAATCTATAGCTTGAAATATCAGATCTTTTTCCATATCCTTTTTCAGTAACAACTAATACTTGATTTTTTTCTTCTGTTATTACAGCCATACCAACTATTATAGCATCATCTTTTAAATCCATGCCACGAACACCAGCTGCTGTTCTTCCTATTGGTCTTACATCATTTTCATTAAAATGAATAGCTTTACCAGTTGATGCTCCCAATACAATTTCTCTTTTTCCATCTGTTACTTCTACTTGTAATAATTCATCATCTTCTTTTAAATCTATAGCAATTATACCAGTAGTTCTTATATTTTTATATTGAGATACAACTGTTCTTTTAACAATACCTTTTTTAGTGACAAAGAATAAATATTTATCATCATAATCAAGATTATCAATTGATGCTAAAGCAACAACTTTTTCACCTTCTAAAAAGTCTAATGTATTTACTAAAGGAATTCCTTTTGATGTTCTTGAGCATTCAGGAATTTTATATCCTTTCATTGAATAAACTCTACCTTTATTAGTAAATAATAATAAATAATCATGACTCATCATTGGTAAAATTAATTCAACTTGATCATCAGCATTAGTTTTAATTCCTGTCATACCAACGCCGCCACGACCTTGAGTTTTATATTCATCAAAAGCCATACGCTTTGCATATCCTTTTGTAGTAATTGTTATTATTACATTTTCTCTTGGAATTAAATCTTCATTATCGATATCTATTTCTGTATTTAATTTTATTTCAGATTTTCTCTTATCTGCATATTTTTCTTTTATTTCTAATAATTCATTTGTAATGATTTCTTCTTTTTTAGCCTCACTTGCTAAAATTGCTCTAAATTCAACACAAGCTTGTTCTAATTCACTATGCTCTTGAATAATTTTTCCTCTATTTAAGCCTGATAATCTTTGTAAACGCATATCTAAAATAGCTTGTGCTTGAACATCATCTAAATTAAATCTTTGCATTAATTTATCTTTTTCAGAACCATCTAATGTATTTCTAATAATATGAATTACTTCATCAATATTATCTTGAGCAATTATTAAACCATCTAAAATATGAATTCTATCTAAAGCTTTATTTAAATCAAATTGAGTTCTTCTTGTAATAACATTTAATTGATGCTTTAAATATACTTCTAATGCTTCTTTTAAAGTAATAGCAACAGGTCTATTATCTACAAGACATACCATATTCATACCATAGCTTTGTTGAAGTGGAGTATATTTATATAACATATTTAAAACAACATCTGGATTTACATCTTTTCTTAATTCAATAACAATACGAATTCCTTTCATATTTGTTTCATCACGTAAATCAGTAATACCATCTACTATTTTATCCTTAGCTACTGTAGCTATTTTTTCAATTAAATATGATTTATTTTGTCCATATGGAATTTCAGTAACAATTATTTGATTTTTACCATTTTCCATTGCTTCTATTTTACATTTACTTCTAATAACTATAGTTCCATTACCAGTTGTATATGCCTTTTTTAAACCATCAGCACCTAATATTTGTGCTCCAGTTGGAAAATCTGGTCCTGGAATATATTGCATTAATTCTAAAGATGTAATATCTCTATTATTTATTAAAGCAATAACACCATCAATTACTTCTCCTAAATTATGTGGTGGAATATTAGTTGCCATACCAACAGCTATTCCTGTAGAACCATTAACTAATAAATTAGGAAATTTAGAAGGTAATAAAAGTGGTTCTGTTTCTGTTGCATCATAATTATCAGCAAAATCAACAGTATCTTTATCTAAATCTCTAAGCATTTCCATAGCCATTTTAGACATACGAGCCTCAGTATAACGCATTGCGGCAGCATCATCACCATCAATATTACCAAAGTTACCATGTCCATCAACTAATGGATATCTATATGAAAAATCTTGAGCCATTCTAACCATTGCATCATAAATAGATGAATCACCATGTGGGTGATATTTACCCATTACATCACCAACAATACGGGCACTTTTTTTATGTGCTACATTTGGGAATACTTTTAATTCATGCATGCCATATAAAATACGTCTTTGAACTGGTTTTAAACCATCTCTTGCATCAGGTAAAGCTCTTGCTATAATTACACTCATTGCATAATTTAAAAAGGAAGTTTTTAATTTATTATTGATATCTAATTGTTCAATATTATCATATTTGTGCTCTTCTATAGCACGAACAAATTCATTATCTTTATCAGTTGCTTTATTCGCCATAATATTTTTTCCCCTTAAATATCCAAATTATTTGCATAATGTGCATTTTCTTGAATAAATTTTTTACGAGGTTCTACCTCTTCACCCATTAACATTTCAAATGTTTGATCAGCAATCATTGCATCTTCTAAGTGAACTTGAACTAAAGTTCTATTAGCAGGATCCATTGTTGTTTCCCATAATTGAGATGCATCCATTTCACCTAAACCTTTGTAACGTTGAATATCAAATTTCTTATCAGGATTTGTTCTTTTAATTATTTCTAATTCTTCATCTGAATAAGCATATTTTAGCATTTTGCCATATTGTGCTCTATAAAGAGGAGGTTTAGCAACATAAATATAACCATTTTCAATTAATTGAGGCATAAATCTATAGAAGAATGTTAACAATAAAATACAAATATGTTCACCATCTACATCGGCATCTGTCATAATAATGATTTTATGATATCTTGCTTTAGTAATATCAAATTCTTCTCCAATACCTGTTCCTATAGCTTGAATCATAGATAAAATTTCATTATTTGATAATGCACGCTCTAATCTTACTTTTTGAACATTTAAAACCTTACCTCTTAAAGGTAAAATAGCTTGATATTCAGAATCTCTACCTGATTTTGCAGAACCACCAGCTGAATCACCCTCTACTATATACATCTCTGATAAAGTAGGATCTTTAGATCTACAATCTGTTAATTTAGAATTTAACATTAATCCATCTAAAGGTGATTTTCTTCTTGTTGCTTCTCTTGCTTTTCTTGCAGCAATTCTTGCTCTTGATGCTAATAAGCCTTTTTCAATAATAATTTTTGCTTCTTTAGGATTTTCAAGTAAATATCTATCTAAAGCCTCTCCAAATACTTGAGATACAATTCCTCTAACCTCTGTATTACCAAGCTTTGTTTTTGTTTGTCCTTCAAATTGAGGATCTGGATGCTTTACAGATACAATAGCAACTAATCCTTCTCTTACATCCTCACCTGTAATTTCTTCATCCTTTTTTAAGATTTTATTTTCATCAGCATATTTTTTTAAGCATCTTAATAAAGCCATTTTAAATCCATCCTCATGAGAACCACCCTCATGAGTATGAATATTATTTGTGAAAGAATAAATAGTGGAATTAAATTCTTCATTATATTGTAAGGCAATTTCAACTTGAATATTTTGCTTTTCACCTTCACAATATATAATATTTTGAGTAACAGCTTTTTTACCTTCATTTAAAAATTGAACATATTCTTTTAATCCACCCTCATAACAATAAATATTTTTAATTATATTTAATGGATCACGAGAATCTGTAATAGTTAATTTTAATCCTTTATTTAAAAAAGCTAATTGTTGAATTCTTGCTCTTAAGGTTTCATAATCATAAACTGTTGTTTCAGTAAAAATTTCAGGATCAGCTTTAAATTTAACAATAGAGCCTGTATGATCAGATACACCATTTTCTATTAAATCAGTTGTTGCAATTCCTCTTGAAAATTTTTCTGTATATATTTTTCCATTTCTATGAATAGTTACTTCTAACCATTCAGATAAAGCATTAACAACAGATGCACCAACACCATGCAATCCACCAGATACCTTATAACTTGAATTATCAAATTTACCTCCAGCATGTAAAACTGTAAAAATAGCTTCTACTGCAGGACGCTTAGTATCAGGGTGTATATCAACAGGCATACCTCTTCCATTATCAGTAACAGAAATAATATCTCCTGGTAATATTTCTACTTCAATATGATTAGCATACCCTGCTAAAGCTTCATCAATTGAATTATCAACAATTTCCCATACTAAATGATGTAATCCTCTTGCACCTGTTGTACCAATATACATACCAGGCCTTACTCTTACACCTTCTAATCCTTTTAAAACCTTAATATGAGATGCATCATATTCTTTTGCATCTGGGTTTAATTTTTCATCTTCCATTTTTTTATTTATCCTTCCTATAATTTTATAACTAAACTCTTTTCTAACAATTCATCTGGAATCCCTAATGTAGATGTTGTTGTTATAAAAGCTTGATTAAATCCTTTAATATATTTTGTTATCTTAACAATTCTTGTATTATCTAATGCTGCAAATACATCATCTAATAATACAATTGGTTCAATTTTTGTTTTATCTTTAATAAAATAAAATAAAGCTAATTTTAAAGCTAATACAGCTGTTCTAGCTTGACCTTCTGATGCATAATTAAATGAATTTTTACCATTAATTAATATTTCAAAATCATCCCTATGAGCTCCTATATTAGTCGATTTAGTAATTAAATCATATCTTAATTTTTCATTAAATGATTTATATATATCATCACCATAGGTTTTAACATATTTTAAAGAAATATTTTCTATTTCCATCTCTTTACAAATATTATTTAAATATAAATTTAATTCATCAATAAATTTAAGACGAGAATTTAATATATCGTTTAAAAAATGAATTAATGATTTTGTTAAAACCTCTAAAAATTTTTTATCAATTTCTTCTTTTTTTAAATATTCATTTCTTTCATGAAGAATATGCTTATATCCTTTAATTGAATTTAAATAATTCTTATCAACTATAGATAAATTTAAATCTAAAAAACGTCTTCTATTATTTTTTCCACCATTTATTAAATTTAAATCATAAGGAGAAAACATTACAACCTTTAAATTACCAATAAAATCAGATAATTTCTTATATTGTTTTTTATTATAAAAAAATGAATTTCCTGATTTTGAAATAATAACTTTAAAATCTTTTAAAGATTCAATTTCAATTGATGCAAATTCACATCCATCTTTAATTAATAAATCTAAATTATTTTCTCTATAGCTTTTAGTTGTAGAACAAACATAAATAGATTCTAAAATAGAACTTTTACCAGTAGCATTTTTACCATTAAAAATAACTAATGGATTATATGTTAAAAATATAGCATCATCAAAACATCTAAAATTAGTTAAATGTATTTTTTTTATCATTGAATAATAAAAATTTCTCCATTAATTAAAATTTTATCATTAGGATAAAGCTTTTTCCCTCTTCTTTGTTCTAAAACATCATTAACAAAAACTTCATTTTCTTGTAAAAAATATTTAGATTCTCCACCTGATGAAATAATGTTTTCCATCTTTAACAATTGTTGTAAAGTTATATATTCAGTAGTAATTTTAATAGTTTTCATATTTAAAATCCTTTCTATATTATTATATAATATAGATTAAATTTTTTCAAGAAAAAAAGCCTTTAAAATCATTTTTTAAAATTTTATAAATAATTTTACTAAAAAAATAAAAAAGGCTTATTTATTCTAAAAATGCCTTATAAATATAAATTGAAAAAATTTAATTTTATAAAAATTTTATAAAAATATAAAATTTTAAATTTTTTTGTGGTATAATTTATGCATAAAATATGTATTTTTTTCTAAAAATATTAAATTTTTTGTAAATAATTAATCTACAAGGTGATTGAAATGTTAAAAATAAAAGTAATGCTTGATAAAAATGCCTATAATGATTTATTAAATGATATGGAATCATATTTTATTTTTAAAAATGATAAAACAATAAATAAAAATAAATTTATGAATATTTTGTTTAAAAATTATTATGAAGAATATGATAAAAAAGAAGAATTAATTAAACAAAAATTATTAAATTATTTTGAAAAAAATAACTTATCATATTCAAATTTAAATATTGATGAATTATCTTATAAATTAATAAACAATTATGATTTAAAGGATACATATTTTACTAAAGGAATTACCTTTAATTTAAATTTTGAAGAAGAATTTATATTTAAATCATTAAATAATTTAAAATATGAATCAGCTTCACTTTATTTTAGAAATTTAATTTATGATTATTTATCTTTAAAGCCTTATTTAAGAGAAAATATTATTTATAAAGATAATTTATTAAAAATAAATAATGCTATATTAAATAAAAAAATAATTAAATTACAAATTGATAATAAAGAATTTAATTTTATGCCTTATAAGCTTCATAATACCTTAGATGATAAATATACTTACTTAATAGGTTTAAACGAAAATAAGATGCCTTATAGTGTTAATATTGGAAAAATAAATAATATTTTTATATTAAAAGAAAATTATCAATTATTAATAGATGAAATAAATATGCTAGAAAATATAATTAATACAAATATTGAATATATAAAAACAGAGGATATTATAACTAAAATTAAATTAACTGACTTAGGTATAAAATTATATGAAAATAATTATTATAATAGACCAAAATATTTTAAAAGAGTAGGAAATATATTTTATTTTAATTCATCAACAAATCAATTATTTGATTATTTTTTACCATTTGGTAGAAAATGTAAAATATTAGAAAATGATAAATTAAAGAAAATGATTTTAAATGAATGTAAATATGTCTTAAGACATTAAAAAAAGGAGTTTTTACTCCTTTTTATTATGCATAATTTTTTAATAAATAACCTTGTTCATAAGATAAATTTATTCCAACATTATAATCATTATCATATAATTCATTTTCTAAATTATCTAAATCAATTGGATTTATAAAAAATGGAATTGAATTATCTATTGTGCACCAGAAAAAATAATCAGAAGAAATCATACCTGAGCTAGTTTTTGTAAATAATTCATCATCATCAAATATTGATCCTTCATATGATATAGAATTTAATTCATATTTAGAATTAATAATTATAACTCCACCAGCACCATAATCATTATTACATAATAATGATTCTATATCTATAAAAATACAACCTTCAGCATAAACAGAACCATCTTGACCTGCAACTATAGCATGAGATACTCCAGCACATTTCCAATTTGAATTTACAGCTGCAACAACTGTTTTTGCATCTATTTTTGTTCCATCAACTATTTTTGATTTTAATAATTCTCTATATTGATAATATCTAGAACAATCAACAATTGTTCCATACATATATACATTACCTGATCTTATTTTTGGAATTCTATCTTCAACATCAATAAATGAACAATAAGCAATTGATAATGATAAATTTTCATTATAATCTTTGTTATAATAATAATTTGAATCTGTTCCATCACCATCTAAAAATGCTTTCTTTTGAGGTATTGCTATACCATATAAAATTTCATCAAAGGTATAACCTGCATCTCTTAATGCTTTATAATATAAATAATTATTATCGCCTTTTTGATAATCTAATTCAATTTCTTGCATCATTTTATATAAATAACCATTAGGATCATCACTACCAGATTTAAAGCAACACCAAGAAATATGAACATCTGAAGAACCATCACCTAAATAAGGGGCTTTTTCATAAGTACCAAGTGTATTATAAGTAGGATTAGCTATATCTATTTGTCCATCATATGATTTACCAAATGTACAATGATCAATCCATATTTCATCTGAAAAACCAATTTTAAAATATGCCCATCCGAACGCATCCATATCCCCAACTGCTAATTTAGCACTAACAGAAGAAGTATCCTCCCATTGCCATAATTCATCAAATTCTAAATTTCTAAAGCATACATTATTACAATAATTTACTTTAAAGCCACCATGTAATATTTTAGAACCATTTTTAGAATAAATTAATAAATCATTAATATTTTCTATAGCAATTTGAGTCATTCCATATTCTAAATACATGCTTGACATTGTAAATAAAGATTCATTTGTTTTATTATTTTTTGAAAAATCAGATGCTATACTTAAATTTTGTTCTTCTAAGCTTAATTTATTCCAACCCAAATCTATATCATTTGCTATTTCAATAACGTGTATTTTTCCTTCTTCATTTAATGTTTGTGAATATGAAACTATACTATAAGGAGAATCTTCATAATATGTCATATCAGCAGTATAAGAAGTATCTGAAAAAGGAGTATCTGATGGTATTTTAAACCATGTGCCATCTTCATTTTTTATATATAAGCCTTTATTTATAGCATTATTCCAATTTGTTTCATTTTTTCTTACATTTTTTCTTTCAACTAAATCTTTTAATTCTATAATTTCTTCTAAATTAGTTTCATAATCCCATTTAGCTTCTATAATTGCATTTAATAATTCATAAGAATTATGAACTATAACATAAGAATCTGTTCCTTCATATTGATAAAAATTACCAGTTGATGAATCTAAATATCCTGTATTTGATATTTTATATGTTATTTCATTTGAAAATAAAGAATCATAATATTTATCAAGATTTGATTTTGCTTTTATTTTAATTTTATGCTTATTATATTCAATATTAGTTAAATCATAATAACAATTTGTAACTTCTGATACAAATTCATCATCTATATAAATTACATATGATGAAGCATTTTCTATTTCATCCCATGTTAAAGTATTAGTATTTAAAATTATTTTTGGTGTATCTAATGTTTTTTCATATACATAAGAAAAATTTAATTCATTAGAATAATCACTCATACCATAATCATAACTATTAGATTTTGCTTTTATTTTTATTACATAATCATTAGTTTTTAAATTAGAATAATCATATTTTAATTCAGTTGTTGTTGATTCATCTATTCCATTAATATTAATTACATAATAATCAGCATGCTTTATTTTATTCCAACTAATTAAATAATTATCTTCATCAATTTGAATATTAGGAGTAGATAATAATTCATCATATATATAAATAGTAATAGAAGAAGAATAATCACTATCAATATAATTTTCATCATTTGAAATAGCTTTAACTTTTATTAAATATTCACCATTTTCACTAACAACTAATTCAAAAGAATTTGATGTTTGTAAATCTAAATCATTTCCATCTAAATTAACAATATATGCATCAGCATTATCTATTTTATCCCATGTTATATTTGTTTCATCATAACTTAAAATAGGAGAAGATAATTTTGTTTTTATATTTTCGTTATTATTAATATTATCATTTTCATTGTTATTAATGTTTTCATTATTATTATCATTATTATCAATAATATCTTCTTTATTATCACAAGATGTTAAAGAAAATAAAATAATAAACAAAAACATAAATATAAATATAATTTTCTTTTTCATTTTTTTCTTCCTTTTTCTTATAAAAAGGTGGCAATAAAGCCACCTTATATTAATCCATTCTTAATGGTAATAATAATTGAGTTAAATTAACATCATAATCTCCACGAATAATAAAAGGTCTTATTTCACCAGAAAAACTAATTGTAATTTCTGTAGACATAAAGCTTCTTAAAGCTTCGATGAAATATCTTGATGAAAAACCAATTGTAATAGAATTTGTTGCTTCTATGTCAGTTGGTATAATTTCTTCTGATGCACTACCTAAAATATTATTAGTTGTTGATATTTCAATAATTCTATCCTTTTTGATGCTTAATTTAATTATGCTATAAGTTGTTTCTTTATCTTTTTCTTTATCCTTTGGACTCATTATAGAAACTCTTTCAACTGCACTAATTAATTCATCTCTATTAAATCTTATAATAATTGGAAAATTATTAGGTATTATTTTTGATGTATCAGGATAATTACCATCTAATAATCTTGTTTGGAATAAAACATTTTTATATTTTAATAATAATTTATTAGAAGTAAAATATAAACTTATTTTTCCATCATATGAATCTAATACCTTACTCATTTCATCTAATGATTTATTAGGAATTGTAATATTAAAATCTTCATATGAATCTAAAGAAATTATTTTTTGAGCTAATCTAAATGAATCTGTTGCTGTAACAACTAATTGATTATCTTTATTATTAAAGTTAACACCAGTTAAAATTGGTTTCTTTTCTGTTTGAGCTGTTGAAAAAACAGTTTCTTTTATAATTGATTTTAATTCAGATGATTCTAATATTAATGGATTTTCTAATGTAACAAAATCAATATTAGGATAATCCATATAATCCATTACTTTTAAATTAAATTCACTTTTATCTCCTTTAATAATTAATGAATTATTTTCATCTAAATATAAATTTATTTTTTTAGCTCCTAATATTCTTATAATATCTATAAATTGTTTACCAGGAACAACTGTTTTTCCTGGTTCTGAAATTTTTAAAGAAACATCATTTATTAAAACTTCTACAGAAATATCAGTATTAGAAGAAGTTAAAAATAAATCAGTATCAGTTGTTTCTATTTTTATACCAGTTAAAATTGGCATAGGTGATTTATTAGGTAAACCTCTTGAAATAACATTTAAATTTTCAAGAAGAATTTCACGATCAATTGTAATATTCATTATGACCTCCGAAAGTTTATAATATTATAATTAATTTAAATATTGTTATTATTATTGGTATATGTGGATATGTGGATAAACACAAAATTTACCAAAAAACACTATGTTTATTATATCATTAAATACACAATTATTCCACATTAAACTATATTTTTTTAAGTATTGAATCCACAGCCATTTTTAATTCATTATTAGCAGAAATTTCATTTTCAATTTTAGAACATCCATTCATTACTGTTGTATGATCTCTTCCATTAAAAATAGCACCTATTTTTGAATAAGTTAAATTATAATGTGTTTTTAATAAATACATTGCAATATGTCTTGGTAAAACATATTTTTCTTTTCTAGCTTTACCTAATAGATCAGCAACTGAAATTGAATAAAAATCAGCAATAACAGATAATGCATTTTCATAATTATTGTTATTATCTTTAATTTGAGCATTAATTAATATTTCTAATGTATCTTTTGCAATTTGAATATTAGGTGTTGTATTTAATATTTCTGCTTGCCATAATACTCTTGTTAATGCACCTTCTAATTCTCTTACGTTATTAACAAAATTTTCTGCTATATAATTTATTACATCATCATTAATTTGAACTTGTGATGTTTCAATTAATTTTCTTTTTAATATTTGTACTCTTTGATTATAATCTGGTTGTTTTATATCAACTGTTAATCCTTTTTGAAATCTTGAAGTTAAACGATCCATAATACCATTTAATTTAGCAGGAGGAGTATCTGATGTTATGACAATTTGTTTTTGTCTTTCAGTCATATTATTAAATAATTTAAAAAATTCTTGTTGAGAAGACTTTCCTTTTTCAAGCATTTGAATATCATCAACTAATAATACATCTAAATTTTCATATTTATCTTCAAATTCTTTCATATTATTATTTCTTATAGCTTTACCATAATCTTCTAAATATTCATTTGCTTGAACATATAATATCTTATTATTAATATCAGAATCAGCTATATAATTACCTATTGCTTGCATAAGGTGAGTTTTACCTAAACCAACTCCTCCAAATATATATAATGGATTAAAAATAGTTCCAGGATTTTCTGCAACCTTTGTCGCAGTAAGATAACTCATTCTATTAGATTCTCCAACAACAAATGATTCAAAATTATAATTTTCATTTAAATTATGCTTATTAATAACAGAAAATGCAGGCTTTGGTTTAATTGATCTTGCATTTAATTCATCTTCACATACAAATTTAAATTTTAATTTTTTCTTTGTTAATTCAGATAAAATATCAGAAATTGTTCTTGAATA
>CAJOQR010000092.1 GCA_905236965.1 uncultured Acholeplasmatales bacterium
AGAATTTGCTGTACCTATTTTGGAAGCATTAAATGAATTATATGAAATATCGCTTGTTATTTCTCAGCCTAATAGGGTAAAAAAAAGAGGAATTTTAATTGATACACCAGTTGCGAAAAAAGCGAAAGAGCTTAATTTAAATTTAATTCAGCCTGAAAATATTAAAGATGCTTCATCTTTAATTATAGGAAAAGCGGATTTATTAATAACAGCAGCATATGGTCAATATGTTCCATCTAATATTTTATCATCATTTAAAAAATGCATAAATGTTCATGCATCTTTATTGCCTAAGCATAGAGGAGGAGCTCCTATACAAAGAGCTTTAATGGAAGGTGATTTAAAAACTGGTGTAACAATTATGGAAATGACAAAAAAATTAGATGCAGGAAAAATGTATGCTAAAGCTATTTATGAAATAAAAGAAGATGATAATGCATCAATTTTATTTGATAAATTATCAATTATAGGTAAAGATTTATTGCTTGAAAATATTTTAGATATTTATAATGAGAAAAATTTAGGAATAGAGCAAGATGAATCTTTAGCAACTATTTCACCTAATATTAAAAAAGAAGAAGAAAAAATAGATTTATCTGATAAAACTATAAATATAGTTAATAAGATTAAAGGCTTAGCAATGGAGCCTGGAGCTTATTTAGAAATTGATGGTATTAAATTAAAAATATATAAAGCTCATGATATAAAATATAATGGCATTGAGCCAACAGGTTTTATCTTAGAAACAAAGAAAAAAATAATTTTAAAAACAAGTGATAGTGCCATTGAATTAGATTTGGTTTTATATCCTGGTAAAAAAATATTAACAGGTAGAGAATTTTCAAATGGTCAAAAATTATTTTCTAAAGGTTTAATTATAAAATAATATTATATTGTGTTAAAATATTAAAAAAAGGAGTTGTTAATTTGAAATTTACGGATAAAATTAAATCAAAAATTAAAAATAATGCTCTTTTTGATAAATATTTTTCACTTGAAAGTGGAATAGATATTACAGATGATAATCAAGTATTATATAGAAAAAATGTTGTTATTAAAAACATTATTTTCTTTTCAAATATTTTATATACATTAATTTTTACTATTGTATCTATATCAGAACCATCTAACTGGTTATTAACCTTAATACTTTTTCCAGTAACATTTGTTGTCAATTTAACATTGAAAAATTTAATTAAAAAAGGCCCTCAAGATAGGATGAGCCAAGATATAGCGATGTATGTTTCTTGTTTTTATATGTTTTTATCCTCTGTTTTAATTTATATTAAATTAAAATTTGGACAAACAGAATATTTAATGGAAACAGGATATATTTTGCTTTATTATTCATTAGCGATTTGTGCATTTTATCAAGATAAAAAAATGCTTAAAAATATTAGTTTATGGGTTGTTATTTTAGTTACAATTCTTCATTTTACTGTAACTTATTCTTTAATTGAAACTGATGTAGCAACAGATGTTAGTAAAATATGGATGCTTTTTACAGGAGAAGCATTTAAAGATATTATCATTAGAACTATTTTATTAATAATGTTTATGTTAGTTTTATATATAAATGTTTCAATGGTTAATTTCATGCAAGATGAAAGAAAAAAAGAATTAATTAAGCGTAGAGAGGTTCAAGAAGATTTTACAAAGGTTGTTACTGAAATATTTGATGTTACATTAGCTAATAATGATATTACAGAAGATGATAAAAAAGAAGCGATTGTGCTATCTACAATGGTAAAAAAATTAGCATCTTTATGTAATTTAAAGCCTGAGGAGGCAAATGAAGTTTATGAATTTTCAAAAATTCATATAGAAAAGAAAGTTGATTTTAATTCAAAACAATTTTTAAATGAGGATGAGAAATTTGAAGCTTTAAGAAATGAAACAGAATTAGGCTCAAAACTTATAGCAAGAATTCATTTAAAAAGAAAATGTGAAGAGCTTGTTAGATCGACATTTGAAGCATCTACAAGTCCATCTTTTATAGATACAGTAAGACAATCTTTACAAGGTGATAATTATTCACAAATAATATTAATTTGTGATTTATATGTTACAATGCGAAGCTTTAAATCCTATAAAAGAGCTTATAATCATAAAATAACTATGGAATATTTTGATAAATATTTCAAAATATATTTTGATCAAGATATATTTGATAGATTTATGAAATTTGATACAGATTTTGAACAAATATATCAAGAAATTTAAAAGGAGTATTATATGGAATATATTTATAAACCAAAAGGCGTTTGTTCTCAGCAAATTAATTTTAGTATAGAAGATGGTAAATTGCATAATGTGTCTTTTGTAAAAGGATGCCCTGGAAATTTAAAAGCAATTTCTAAATTAGTTGAGGGAATGGATGCAGAAAAAGTAATAAAAATTTTAGAAGGAAACACTTGTGGCAATAAACAAACAAGTTGTGCAGATCAATTAGCAAAAGCAATAAAGGAGAAATTATAATGAGAAAATTATTTACATCTGAGTCAGTTACAGAAGGTCATCCTGATAAAATAGCAGATCAAATCAGTGATGCAATTTTAGATGATATTTTAGCAAATGATCCTAATGGTAGGGTCGCATGTGAAACAATATGTACAACAGGAATGGTTATGGTTTTTGGAGAAATAACAACCAATCATTATGTTGATGTACAAAAAATAGTAAGAGATACAGTATCAGAAATAGGTTATGTTAGAGGTAAATTTGGTTTTGATGCTGAAAATTTAGCTGTATTAACAGCAATAGATCCTCAATCACCTGATATAGCAATGGGTGTTGATGAGGCAACAGATCATGAGCAGGGTGCTGGAGATCAAGGTATTATGTTTGGTTATGCTTGTGATGAAACAGAAGAATATATGCCACTTGCTATAACTTTAGCACATAAGCTTGCTAAAAGATTAACA
>CAJOQR010000093.1 GCA_905236965.1 uncultured Acholeplasmatales bacterium
AACAAGGCTTAAAAGAAGGTCTAGCTGAAGGCTTAGAAAAGGGATTAGAACAAGGAATAGCTGAAGGTATGAATAAAAGTGCAATTATTATTGCTAAAAAAGCAAAAGCTATGGGTCTTTCAACAAAAGAAATTGAAAATTTAACTGGCCTAACTATTGATGAAATAGAAAATTTATAAAATAATTAAAAATATTTTTAAAACTTAAGGATTTTTAAAAAAATAAAATACTTAAGTTTTTTTAATTTATAGGTAAAATAAAAACATATCATAACTTTAAATTAAAAAAAAATTATGATATACTAACTCTTGAGTGATTAAATCATTTTATGATTTATCTTTTTTGGGAATTGAGGATATATAATAATGAGAATAAAATATGAACATTCATGTGGTGCCATTTTATTTACTAAAGAAAATAAAGAAAGGCAATATGTTCTAGTTATGGAAGTAACAGGTTCTTATGGCTTTCCAAAGGGTCATCAAGAAGGAAATGAAAATGATATTGAAACAGCAACAAGAGAAATAAGGGAAGAAACAGGAATAACAAATATTAGATTTATTCCAAATTTAAAAAGAACTATTAGATATAAGGTTGGAGATTTTATTGAAAAAGAAGTTGTATATTTCGTAGCTTATTATGAAAATCAAGACTTTGATATTCAAATTAAAAATGAAATATTATCTGCCAAAAAATATCCAATTGATATAGCTTTAAATTTATTAAAATTTCAAGAATTGAAAAATATTTTAGTAGAAACAGATTTTATGTTAGAATCACTAGGTGAATAAAATGAAAATAGATTTACATAATCATACATATTATTCTGATGGCAAATATAGTCCTATAGAATTAGTCTTAAGAGCTAAAAGAAATAATGTTGATGTTTTTGCATTAACTGATCATGATTCTGTTTTTGGCTGTGATGAAATTGAACAAATTGGAAATAAATATGGTATTAAAGTTATTAAAGGCTTAGAACTTTCAACATATCATAAAGGAGAAGCAATTCATATTATTGCATTATTTAAAAATAATATTGTTCCAGAAATTTTAAAAGAATTTTCTTTAAAGCATTTAGAACAAAGAAAAATTCGTGCAATAAAAATGATGAATAATATAAAAGATATATATGGACTTAATATGGATATAGATGAATTAATTAATTCATCAAAGGTTATTACAAGGGCAAATATGTTGTTTCATCTTATGAAATATAATAATCTTTCAAGGCAAGAAGCATCTCCTTATATTTCATCATCTTCTAAAGCATATATACCTTCTACTAAAATGAGCGTTAAAGAAGGATTAGAGCTTTTAAGAAAAACAGATTCGATAGTTATTTTAGCACATCCTTGCTTATATAAAGAAGAATATTTAGATGAAATATTATCACTTGGCTTTGATGGAATAGAAGTAAAATATCCAAGTCCTAAAAATAATGAAGAAAAAATGAGAAAATATCAAGAAAAATATCATCTTTTTGCATCAGCTGGTTCTGATTGTCATGGCGAAGGAGAAGGAATAATAGGTGATCATGGAGATATTGGTACATCAACATTAGATGAATCTGAATTTGAAATAATTAAAAAATTATTGAATCTATAAAGAAAGGGTGCATAATAAATGGAAATTAAAAAAGCTGAATATGTAATATCAGCCGTTAATGGAAATAATTTGCCAAAGGATGGTAAAGCAGAATTTGTTTTTTGTGGTAGATCAAATGTTGGTAAATCTTCATTTATTAATATGCTTTGTAATAGAAAAAATTTAGCAAGAACATCTTCAAATCCTGGAAAAACTCAAACATTAAATATTTTTTCAATAAACGATTTATGTTATTTTGTAGATGTGCCTGGATATGGATTTGCGAATGTAAGTAAATCTATAAAAGCATCATTTGCTAAAATGATAGAAACATATATTAAAAAAAGAGAAGAATTACAAATGGTTTTTCTTTTAATTGATTTTAGACATAAACCATCACAAGATGATATTTCAATGTATGAATTTATAAAATATTATGGTCTTCCTTGTACAATTATTTTAACTAAATCAGATAAATTAAAACAAAATGATAAGCCTAAAAATAAAAAAATGATTAAAGAAGCTCTTAATTTAAAAGATGGTGATAGAATGATTCAAACATCAACATTAAAAAAAGAAGGAATTAAAGAGACTCTTGATATAATTGATGAAATTTTATCAAATTATGAACCAATTATATATGAATAGCAGCCTAGAATAAAGGCTGTTTTTTTATTATTTTGATAGAAAAAATAAGAAAATATTATTTACATCCATTCGTTGAATACATAAATTATTTTTGTTATAATTTTTTAAAAGAATTACGATTTTATTGAAGGTGCTTTATATGATTGAAAGAATTTATTTAAACAGAGATTGGACTTTTAATGGAAAAGAAAAAGTAGATTTACCTCATAATGCTAAAGATATATCTTATAATTATTGTAATGAAGCTGATTATCAATTTATATCTATTTATGAATTAGAAATATTTATAGATGATAAATATAAAGATAAGCATCTTTTTTTAACATTTGAAGGTGTTTTACATAAATCAGATATTTATATAAATGATATACATGCTTATACTAATTTATGTGGTTATAATAAATTTAAATTTGATATAAAAAATTATATTAAATTTAATGAAAAAAATATAATTAAAGTAGTTGCTGATTCTAATGAAAATTTAAATATTCCTCCTTTTGGAAATGTTATTGATTATTTAACATATAGTGGAATATATAGAGATGTATATTTAGATATTTGTAATGAAGATTATGTAAAGGATGTTTTTGTTAAACCATATTTTATAGATAATAATTGGAAAGCTGATATTGATATTTATTTAAATAATATAATTGATTTTAATGTTAAAATTTTATTTTTAAATGAAATTATTTATGATAAAGATATTAAGGCAAATAAAGAATATAATAATGTTATTATTGATTTTAAAGAACCTAAATTATGGGATATAGATAATCCAAATTTATATAAAATAATTGTTAGTATTTCAGATGATAAATATGAAACTGATTTTGGATTAAGAACTTGCATTTTTAAAAAAGATGGCTTTTATTTAAATAACAAAAAAATAAAAATTTTAGGATTAAATCGCCATCAATCATATCCATATGTTGGTTATGCAATGCCTAAAAGTATGCAGGAATTAGATGCTAAAATATTAAAAGAAGAATTATGCGTTAATGCAGTAAGAACCTCTCATTATATGCAAAGCCATCATTTTATTAATATGTGTGATAAATTAGGTTTATTAGTATTTATAGAAGCTCCAGGCTGGCAATATTTAGGAGATGAAGACTGGAAACTTCAACATTTAGAAAATGTTAAAAATATGGTTTTAGATTATAGAAACCATCCATCAATTATTTTATGGGGCGTAAGAATTAATGAATCTAAAGATGATCACAACCTATATTCAAAAGCAAATGAAATAGCTCATAGTCTAGATAATACTCGTCAAACAGCAGGAGTTAGATGCTATGCTAAAGGTGAAGAATTAGAAGATGTATATACATATAATGATTTTTATGATCCTTTTGATAAAAAAGGATTATCTAAAAAAGAAAATATTTGTTCTAAAAATATTCCTTATTTAGTTTCAGAATTTAATGGACATATGTTCCCAACTAAAATGTTTGATAAAGAAATATTAAGATCTGAACAAGCATTAAGAATTGCAAAAGGAATGAATGAATTTTATTCTAATGATGATATAACTGGCTTTTTTGTTTGGTGTATGGCTGATTATAATACACATAAAGATTTTGGATCAGGTGATAGGATTTGTTATCATGGAGTTTTAGATATGTTTAGAAATCCTAAAATCGCAAGCTATTTATATTCTTCTTTAGGCGAAAAGCCATATTTTAATTTATCAAGTAGCTTAAATATTGGAGATTATGATGCATCAATAATTCATGGTATATATGCATTTACAAATGCTGATAAAATTAATTTATATAGAAATGGTGAATTTATAAAATCTTTTGGAAAAGAAAATAAAGCATATCCAAATATCAAAAATAGTCCTATATTAATAGATGATTTTGTCGGTAATATTTTAGAAACTAAAGAAGGCTATTCTAAAAAAGCATCAGATATGATGAAAGAAGTTTTATATGCAACGCTAAAATATGGAAATAAAATGCCATTTAAATATAAATTGATGTATTTAAAATTAATGCTATTTCATCATATTAATTATGAAAAAGGTTATGAACTTTATTCAAAATATATTGGCAATTGGGGTTCTAAAGAAACAATATATAAATTTGACGCTATAAAGGATAATAAAGTATTTAAAACAATTAATTTAGAAAAGGTGAGAAAATGTCATGTTGAAGCAAAAGTATCTTCTAATATATTAATTGAAGAAAATACATATGATGTAGCTTTAATAAGAATATGTGCGAAAGATCAAAATGATAATATTTTATCTTATTATAATGAAGGATTTAAAATAAAAGCAGAAGGTGGAATAGATATAATAGGACCTAATATTTTATCCTTTAAAGGTGGATATTCAGGTATATATGTAAAATCTAATGGAAAAGATGATATTGGATTATTAAAAATTAATACTCAAATAGGTAATTTAGAAATTAAATTTGAAATAAAAAGATAAT
>CAJOQR010000094.1 GCA_905236965.1 uncultured Acholeplasmatales bacterium
ACAAGCAATCGAAATTGGCATAGTTAAGCCATTTATTTGGTAGACTTGTCATTTTTGGGGCTTGCTGACCATCAGAGTGACCGTCTCGACGCAGACTGTTTTTGGGAACATATCAACTGCTTCAATTGATTCAATTTTATAATTATTATCTACAAATTGATATAAATCTCTTTTTAATGTTTCTGGATTACATGATATATATATAACTTTTTTTACATTTAAATATTTAATAGCATTAATAAATGCTTTAGTAGAGCCTTCTCTTGGTGGATCCATTATAACAACATCAACATGTTCTTTTATTTTTGCTAAATTTGTTAAATAATTTGTTGCATCATTTAAAATAAATTCAACATTTTTTACATTATTTATTTTAGCATTTTGTTTTGCATCAAAAATAGCATTTTTATTTAATTCTACTCCATATACATATTTTGCATATTTTGATGCAAAAATTGAAATTGTTCCAACTCCTGAATAAGCATCTATAACTATATCATTTTTTGTTATATTAGCTTTTTTCATTGCTAAATCATATAATGTTTTCATACCATTAGTATTTATTTGAAAAAAGCTTTGTGGAGATATTTTAAATTTATAATCTCCTACATATTCATAAATAAAGCCAGGGCCATAAAGCACTTTTTCTTTATCGCCTAAAACAATTGATGTATCTCTAGAATTATAATTTTGTACAATTGTTGTTATACCTAAGCTTAATTTTTTTAAATCAGTTATTACATTATTTCTTCCAGGAAACATTTCTCCATTTGTAACTAAAACAAGCATTAATTCATTTGAATTAAATCCATATCTTATCAAAACATGTCTTAAGTTTCCTTCTCTTGTTTTCTCATCATATGGTCTTATTTTATGCTTAACTAATATTTTATTTAATTCTTTAATTACTAAATTAGCTTTAGTTGATTGTAAAATATTATTATCTGCTGTAACAATATTATGTGAATATTCTTCATATAATCCATATATTATCCTTTTTGTTTTAGATAATTTATATGTCATTTGAACTTTATTTCTATAATTATATGGATTTTCCATTCCATTTATTTTAATTTTATTTAAATGAAATGGTTTAAATAAATTATTTAAATATTTTTCTTTTAATAATAATTCATATGAATAATCAATATGATAAAATTGAGCACCTCCAACTTCTTCTTTATTAAATTCTATTCTATGAGGGCTCTTTTTTATTACTTCTTTTAAATAAGGATATTTTGCATCTGTTTCAACTAAAATATCTTCACCATCAATTACACCATGAATTAAATATTTTTTATTATTTATTTCAATTTCTGTATCTGGATAATATCCAACGCTTATATTTTTAAATTCTTTAAGCATAAAATTACTCCTTATTATAATATTTTAGTTGTCCATTCTTCTGCATTAATTATATTTGTTACAATATCAGAATAAAATTCTTTTTCATGTGATACTAATATAATTGTACCTTTAAAGGATTTTAAAGCATCCTTTAAAGATTCTTTTGCTAAAACATCTAAATGGTTTGTAGGCTCATCTAATACTAAAGTATTACATTCCTTTAGCATTATTTTACATAATCTAACCTTTGCAGCTTCTCCTCCTGATAAAACAACCATTAATGATTCTATTTTATCTTTTGTTAATCCACAGGATGCTAATGCACCTCTTACTTCAGCATTAGTCATTGAAGGATATTCATCCCATATTTCTTGATGAGCAGTATTTTTAGTAGAATAATCTTCTTCTTGAGCAAAATAACCATAATGAATATTATAATCAAGCTTTACTTCTCCACTTAATGGTTTTATTATTCCTAGCATTGTTTTTAATAATGTTGATTTACCAATACCATTTGCCCCTTTAATTGCAATTTTTTGTCCTCTTTCAACAACTAAATTAATTTTTTTAGATAATGGTTCATTATATCCTATTATTAAATCTTTTGCTTCAATAACAAATTTTCCTGATGCACCACATTCTTTAAATTTAAAATTTGGTTTTATTTGTTCTTTAGCTTTATCAATTATATCCATTTTATCTAATTGACGCTGTTTTGATTTAGCAAGATCTGTTGTTGCAACTCTTGCTTTATTTTTAGCAATAAAATCCTTTAATTTAGTAATTTCTTTTTGTTGCTTTTCATATGCTTGATTTTGTTGACGCTTTTTTAAATTATACATTGCCATAAATTCATCATAATTTCCTGAATATCTAGTTAAAACTCCATCTTCCATATGATAAATTACATTTATTACTTTATTTAAAAAAGGAATATCGTGAGATACTAATAAAAAGGCATTTTCATAATTAATCAAATAATTTGTTAACCATTCTATTTGTTCTTCATCTAAAAAATTAGTAGGCTCATCAAGTATTAATATCATTGGCTTTGATAATATTAATTTTGTTAATAAAACTTTAGATCTTTGACCTCCTGAAAGCATTGAAACATCCTTATCAAGACCAATTTCACCTAAGCCTAAGCCATTAGCAACATCGCTTATTGTTGAATCTAATTCATAAAATCCTGATGCTTCTAATTCAGATTGAATTTCACCTGTTTCTTCTAACATAATAGCTAATTCATCTTCATTTGCTAAAGCCATTTTTTCATATAATGAATTCATATATGATTCTAATTCATACATATGATTAAATGCTTCTTTTAAAACTTCTTTTATAGTTTTACCTTTAGATAATGTAGTATATTGATCTAAATAGCCTGTTGTTATTCTTTTAGCCCATTCAATTTTACCTTCATCAGGTGTTAATGAGCCTGTAATCATTTTAATAAATGTTGATTTTCCTTCACCATTTAAGCCTATTAATCCTATATGTTCACCTTTTTGCATAACAAAAGATGCATTTTCTAAAATTGTTCTATTTCCAAAGGAAAAAGATACATTGCTACATTTTAAAACGCTCATAAATACCTCTTAAAATTGAAATATAATTCCAATTATTGCTGAAATCACAATATAAAATATTGGATGCTTTTTAAATTTAAATACTAAAATTCCTAAAAATAAAGTTAATGCTAAACATTTATAATCAAAAAAATTAATTATCCATGCACTAATTGCTTCTAAAATTTTACTGTAAAAATTATCCTTATTAACTCCTACATTATTAAATGCTATAGCTGCATTAGATGGATTACAAATTGATAAAGTTAATATAGAATAAGCTGCATTACCTATTAAGCCAATTGATGCGGCACGAAGACCGTAAAAGGCCCATTCTACACCTTTTGAATTTTTAAATTTTTCTAATATTTGACATATTATAATAATTACTAAAATAGATGGCGTAACTAAACCTAAAGTAGAAACTATTCCACCTAAATATCCTAAAGGCATATTTAAATAATAATTAGCTATTACTTTATATCCAACATATGTTGACATATTTATACCAATAGCGCCTGGTGTTGATTCTGATACTGCTATCATGTTTGCTAATTCATCAATTGAAAACCAACCAGTTAATTCACCTAATTCCTTTAAAAAAGGAATAGTTGCCAATCCTCCACCAAAAGCACATATGCCAATTTTGAAAAATTCTCCATGTAATCTTAAAAAAATTAAATTATCTTTATTTATAAAAAATATTATTAATAATACTAAAATTAAGCTCCATAATAAAAATGTTGTATAATATCCTTCTTTAAATTTTTTATTTTTTATTAAAAAATTAAAAGGATATCCTAATAATCCTAAAAATATACCATCAATAAATCCTAAAAAATAAAATAAAACATCCTTTGCGACTGATTTTATATTATTGTCTTCTTCTACAATAATTTCATTTTCTTTTAATTCATTATTTAAAATTATTCCATTTTCAAATTTATTATTTTTAAATAAACATATTACAATACCTGCTAAGCCAGCTAATATAATATATACATAAAGTGGTATATTTTTAATGAAAATTGATAAAAATAAAACCAAAATAGCAATAATTAATTGTGGAATATCTTTTATAGATGTTTTAGCTAATTTTATTATTGCATTTAAAACTAAAACAAAAACACATACTCTTATTGCCGTAAAAGCAGATTTAACAAATGAAATATCTGCAAAATTAGTTAATAAAGATGCTATTAAAGCTATTATTAAAAATGCAGGTGATACAAATCCTAAGGTTGCTACAATTCCGCCTAAAACTCCTTTTATTTTATATCCAACAAATGTAGAAACATTAACAGCTATTGCACCAGGTGTGCATTGACCTATCGCATAATAATCTGCTATTTCTTCATTTGTTAACCAATTTCTTTTTTCACAAAATTCTTTTTGTAAAAGAGGAAGGAGTGCATATCCACCGCCAAAATTAATAATTCCTAATTTAAAGAAAGTCCAATATAAATTTAATAATTTCTTCATTCTGGTTTCCTCCTTTAGCAAAGTATATAATACCATAATAATTTTATAATTAAAAGTTTTATAAATCAATTTTAAAGCGTTATTATTTATTAAATGTAAAGCATTTTCAATTATCTTAAAATTGACTATGAAAGCATTTTTTGTTATAATTTTTCTATATTTGAAATTATTTTAATAATTTCTAACGGAGGTATTAAAATGGAAGGTTATAATAAATATTCAAGAGGATATTTTATGCCACCAGTTGATTCAACTGATTGGGTAAAAAAAGAATATATTTCTAAAGCTCCAATATGGTGCAGTGTTGATTTAAGAGATGGTAATCAAGCGTTAATTAAACCAATGACTTTAGACCAAAAAATTGAATTTTTTAAGATGCTTGTTAAAATTGGTTTTAAAGAAATTGAGGTTGGCTTTCCTGCTGCATCTGAAACTGAATATGAATTTTTAAGAATGTTAATAGATCAAGATTTAATTCCTGATGATGTAACAGTACAAGTCTTGACTCAAGCAAGACCTCATATTATTAAAAAGACTTTTGAAGCATTAGAAGGATGCAAAAAAGCTGTTGTTCATTTATATAATTCTGTTTCTTTAGCACAAAGAGAGCAAGTTTTTAAAAAGAGTAAGGAAGAAATTTTAAAAATTGCTGTTGATGGTGCTAAATTGTTAGTAGATTATGCTGAAAAAACAGAAGGAGATTTTTTGTTTGAATATTCTCCTGAAAGCTTTACTGGAACAGAAATGGATTATGCATTAGAGGTTTGTAATGCAGTAATAGATATTTTTAATCCTACTCCTGATAAAAAATTAATTATTAATTTACCAGCAACAGTTGAAATGAGCCTACCTCATATTTATGCTTCTCAAGTTGAATTTATGAATAAGAATTTACATAAAAGAGATTCAATAATAATTTCTTTACATCCACATAATGATCGTGGTACTGGTGTTGCTGATGCTGAGCTTGGATTACTTGCTGGTGCTGATAGAATTGAAGGAACTTTATTTGGAAATGGAGAAAGAACAGGAAATGTTGATGTTGTAACCTTAGCATTAAATATGTATACACATGGCGTTGATCCTATGCTTGATTTCCATGATTTACCAGAAATTCAAAAATTATATGAATCTGTAACAGAAATGAAAGTATATGATAGACAACCTTATGCAGGTAAATTTGTATTTGCTGCTTTTTCTGGTTCTCACCAAGATGCTATATCTAAGGGATTAAAATATTTAAAAACAAATAATCCAGATAAATGGACTGTTCCTTATCTTCCAATTGATCCTAAAGATGTTTCAAGAGAATATTCTGCAGATGTAATTAGAATAAATTCTCAATCTGGAAAGGGTGGAATATGCTATATTTTAGAAACTAATTTTGGTTTAGATATTCCACAAAAAATGCGTGAAAATGTTGGTTACACTGTAAAAGATTATGCTGATAAAAATCATATGGAATTAACTCCTACTGATGTTGAAACAATATTTGTTAAGAATTTTGTTAATTTAGCATCTCCTTTAGAATTAAATGAATATCATTTCATTAGAGAAGGTAATTTATTTAAAGTAATGCTTTCAATTAATTTCAAAGGAAAAACAATAGAGCATTTAGCACATGGTAATGGAAGATTAGATGCAGTATCAAATGCAATTAAGCAAACTTTACATTTAGATTATGAATTAACTAATTATATGGAACATTCATTAGAATCAACATCAAAAAGTGAAGCTGCAGCTTATGTTTCTATTAAAATTAATGAAAAAGAATATTGGGGTACTGGTATTGATGATGATATAATTTGTGCTTCTATTCATGCATTAATATCTGCAATTAATAATTCTTATAAAAAAAATTAATATAAAATATTAAAAATAAAAATTAAAAAAGCTCAAATTGAGCTTTTTTTCTATTTTAGCATTATATCATCTATTGGTTTACCTGGTGCAACCATTGGTAAAACTTTTTCATCTATTTGAACCATTGCATTAATAATTGTAGGTCGTCTATTTTTAACAGCTTCTATAATTGCTTTTTTATAATTTTCTTTTGTATCAGCATAATAATAATCAACATTCATTGCTTTAGCTAAATATTCATAATTTAATTCTTTATCCAAAATTGTTTGACTATATCGCTTACCATAAAAAGCAGTCTGCCATTGTCTTACCATACCTAATACACCATTATTAGCAATAACAACAATTACAGGTATATTATATTTAGACATTGTCAATAATTCATTCATATTCATTCTAAAAGATCCATCACCAGCTATATTAAATACAATTGAATCTGGGTTTCCAATTTGTGTTCCTATTGAAGCACCTAAACCAAATCCCATTGTTCCTAAGCCACCTGATGTTATTAATCTTTTTGGCTTTCTATATGTAAAATATTGAGCCGCCCACAATTGATGCTGACCTACTTCTGTTGCAATAAAGCAATCACCTTTTGTAACCTCTTCTATTGCTTCCATAAAATATCTTGGTCTTAATGCTTCATCTTTTTGATTATCAATAAAGATATTTTTATATTCTTCTATATGACTAACCCATTCTTTATTATCTTTTTTCAATAAATATTTTTTAATTCTTACAAAGAATTCTTTTAAATCCATTACTAAAGAATAATCTGTGTGACAATTTTTATTAATTTCAGCTAAATCTATATCAATTTGAATTATTTTAGCATTTTCTGCAAAATGTAATTTATTTGAATAAACTCTATCTGAAAATCTTACACCAAGTGCTAATAATAAATCACATTCACATACAGCCTTATTAGAAGCAACAGTACCATGCATACCAATTAAACCTGTAGATAATGGATCTTTTTGATCAAAAGCACCAATACCCATAAGAGATGTTGATGTTGGAGCATTTATAATATTAGCAAATTCATTTAATTCATTAGATGCATTTGATCTAATAACACCACCACCAGCATAAATAAATGGTTTTTTAGCTGAATTAATTATTTTTGCTATTTGTTCTAATTGTTCATCATAAATTACAGGAATATGACGAGCAGGCTCTGAAAAGCTGATATTTTTTGGTGTATATTCATATAAATTATTAGGATCTGTTACATCCTTTGCAATATCAACTAAAACTGGACCGGGACGTCCTGATCTTGCAATTTTAAATGCTTCTCTTATAACATCTGCTAATTTTGATATGTCTTTTACTATATAATTATGCTTAGTAATAGGCATTGTTATACCTGTAATATCAATTTCCTGGAAGGAATCTTTGCCTAATAAAGCAGTAGTAACATTTCCAGTAATAGCTACAATAGGAGATGAATCCATATATGCTGTTGCTATACCTGTAACTAAATTTGTAGCTCCAGGACCAGATGTTGCAATACAAACACCAACTTTACCTGTTGATCTTGCATATCCATCTGCAGCATGACTTGCTCCTTGTTCATGTGATGTTAATATATGTCTTATTCTATCAGAGTTTTTATATAGCTCATCATAAATATTAAGTACGGCACCACCAGGATAACCAAATACTGTATCTACGCCTTGTTCAACTAAACATTCAATTATTATTTGTGAACCACTTAGCTTCATAATAACTCCCTCCTTTTTATTTTAATCTTTAAAAATTGCACCTGTAGATGCACTTGTTACAAGCTTTGCGTAACGCTTTAAATATCCTGTAACATTTCTTTCTGGCATCTTAAAATTCTTCTTTCTTTCTTCTAATGTTTTATCATCTACTAATAATTTTAAAGTACAATCAATCATATTAATTTCAATTAAATCGCCATTTTCAACTAAACCAATTAAGCCACCTTCTGCAGCCTCTGGTGATACATGACCAATTGATGCGCCTCTTGTTGCACCTGAAAATCTACCATCAGTGATTAAAGCACAATCCTTATCAAGACCCATACCAGCTATTCTAGATGTAGGTGCTAGCATTTCTCTCATACCAGGGCCACCTTTTGGACCTTCATAACGAATTACTACAACATCACCTTTTTCAATTTTACCACCATCAATTGCAGCAATAGCTTCTTCTTCACTATTATATACTTTAGCAGGTCCTGTATGCTTAAGCATTTCAGGTGCAACAGCACCACGCTTAACAACACAACCATTTAATGCTAAATTTCCTTTTAATACAGCAATTCCACCTGTTTTTGAATATGGATTAAGAGCTGTTCTTATAATTTCAGGATTTTTATTAACCGCAGTTGCTAAATTTTCTTTTATTGTATGACCATTTACAGTTGGTAAATCTAAATTTAAAGCACCAATTTTAGAAATTTCTTTCATAACTGCTTTAACACCACCAGCTTCATTTAAATCTTCCATATATGTATGACCAGCTGGTGCTAAATGGCATAAATTAGGAGTATGAGATGAAATCTCATTTGCTATATCTAAATCAATATGAACTCCTGCCTCATGTGCTATAGCAGGTAAATGTAGCATTGTATTTGTAGAACAACCTAAAGCCATATCCATTGTTAAAGCATTAATAAATGCTTTTTCTGTTAAAATGTCTCTAATTTTAACATCTTTTTTTACTAAATCCATAATGGCCATTCCACTTTCTTTTGCAAATCTTAAACGATCTGAATAAGCGCATGGAATTGTACCATTACCATGTAAAGCTATTCCTAAAACTTCACACATACAATTCATAGAATTTGCAGTATACATACCAGAACAAGAGCCACAAGAAGGACAAGAATGATCTTCATATTGAGCCAATTCTTCTTCATTTATCTTTCCTGATAAATATTTACCTACTGCTTCAAATGTTGATGAAAGAGATGTTTTTTCTCCATTAACTCTACCTGCAAGCATTGGTCCTCCAGAGCATACAATAGTTGGAAGATTAACTCTTGCAGCACCCATTAGCATACCTGGAACAATTTTATCACAATTTGGAATTAAAACTAAACCATCTAATGCATGAGCTAAAGCCATACATTCAAGTGAATCTGCAATCAATTCTCTTGTAACTAATGAATATTTCATTCCAGTGTGTCCCATTGCAATACCATCACAAACCCCAATTGCAGGAATTTCAATAGGTGTTCCACCTGCAATTCTAATACCAGATTTTACAGCATCACTAATTTTATCTAAATACATATGACCAGGTACTATTTCAGATTTAGCAGTTACAACACCAATAAAAGGTCTATCTATTTCTTCATTTGTTAAGCCTAAAGCTTTTAATAAAGAACGATTAGGTACACGTTCTGGCCCTTTTTTTATAACATCACTATTCATACTAACACTCCTTTAAAATTTATTTTTTTAAAGCTTTAACGATTAAATCGCCCATTTCCTTTGTTCCAACTTTTTTAGATTCATCATTTAATCCAGGTGTAAATATATCACTTGTTCTATAGCCTGCATCTAAAACCTCATTAATTGCTTTATCAATACAATCTGCTTCATCAAATAAATCTAATGAATATCTAAACATTAAAGGTAAAGATAAGATTGTTGCGATAGGATTTGCAATATTTTTTCCAGCAATATCAGGAGCAGAGCCATGAATTGGTTCATATAAACCTAATTTTGTTGCTCCTAATGAAGCAGATGCTAGCATACCAATTGAACCTGCAACTTGGCTTGATTCATCAGTTAATATATCTCCAAAAATATTTGATGTTACAATTACATCAAATTGACGAGGATTTCTGATTAATTGCATTGCAGCATTATCAACATACATCTCTGATGTTTCAACTTCTTTATAATCCTTTTTAATTCTTTCAAATACTGCTCTCCATAATCTTGATGATTCTAATACATTTGCTTTATGAACGCAGCATAATTTTTTATTTCTTTTTAAAGCAGCTTCAAAGCCTGTTCTTAATATTCTTTCAATTTCATAAACAGAATATTTTTCTAAATCAGAAGCCCAACAATCAGGCTTTTCTGGATTAAAAGCTGGTGAATTTGCTTTTTCTCCAAAATACATACCACCAGTTAATTCTCTTACAACTAAAATATCTAATCCATCACCAATAATTTCAGGCTTTAAAGGAGATGTATGCTTTAATTGCTTAAATAAAACTGCAGGTCTTAAATTTGCATATAATTTTAAAGCACCTCTTATACCTAATAAGCCCTTTTCTGGTCTATCACCATTAGTTAAATGATCCCATTTAGGTCCACCTACGGCACCTAATAATACTGCATCTGATTTTAAAGCAGCATCAATTGTATCTTGAGGTAAAGATGTGCCATCAACATCAATTGCAATACCACCCATTCTCTTTTCAATTATATTGAATTTATGTCCATATAATTCACCAATTCTATCTAAAACCTTTACTGCTTCTCTAACGATATCTGGACCAATACCATCACCAGGTAAGGTTACAATATTAAAATTTGCCATATTATTTATTTAATTCTCCTTTAATTTTATTAACTAATCCGCCTTTTGCAATTATATTTTGCATAAAAGGTGGAAATGGTGCTGCTTGAAAGCTATGACCTGATGTTTCATTTGTAATAACACCTGTATCAAAATTTACTGATACTATATCACCAGCTTTTATATCATCAACTGCTGCAGGACATTCCATAATAGGAAGACCAATATTAATTGAATTTCTATAAAATATTCTTGCGAAAGTTTTTGCAATAACACATGATACTCCACATGTTTTTATTGCAAGTGGAGCATGCTCTCTAGATGAACCACATCCAAAATTCTTTTCAGCAACTAAAATATCTCCTTCTTTAACCCTTGTTGAAAAAGGAGTTAAGCCAGCATTAATGTCTTGCTTAGAATCTTCCATACAATGGCTTGCTAATTCTTTTGCATCTGATGTATTTAAATATCTAGCAGGAATAATTACATCTGTATCAATATCACTGCCATATTTGAAAACTTTTCCTTTTGCGTTCATATTACTTTTCCTCCATATATAATCTAGGATCTGCAATATAACCAGCAATTGCAGATGCTGCTGCTGTAGCAGGTGATGCTAGGTAAACTTCACTATCTACATGGCCCATACGACCAACAAAGTTTCTATTAGTTGTTGAAACACATCTTTCTTTCCGAGCTAATATGCCCATATGTCCACCTAAGCATGGACCACAAGTTGGAGTTGAGAATGCACAACCAGCTTCAACTAAATCTGTAACAATTCCTTCTGTTATAGCTTGTAAATATATTTTTTGAGTACCAGGTAAAATTATACATCTTACATCTTTAGCAACCTTTTTACCCTTTAAAATATCTCTTGCAATTCTTAAATCTTCTATACGACCATTTGTACAAGAACCTATTACAACTTGATCAATTTTTGTGTTTTTACAAACCTCTTCATCAACTGTATGAGCATTTTCAGGTAAATGAGGGAATGCAACAGTTGGTTTAATTTTTGATAAATCAATATCATATACTTCATCATATATTGCATCTTCATCAGCTTCATAAATTCTAGGTGTTTTTTTAGAATGCTCTTTACAATAAGCTAATGTTAATTCATCTACAGCAAAAATCCCATTCTTAGCACCAGCTTCTATAGCCATATTTGCCATAGAAAATCTTGAATCCATTGATAAATATTTTAATCCATCTCCAGAAAATTCCATAGATTTATATAAAGCACCATCAACACCAATTAAGCCAATTATATGCAATATTACATCTTTTCCAGAAATTCCAAATGCAGGTTTTCCAATTAAATTAAATTTTATAGCAGAAGGAACCTTAAACCATGCTTTTCCTGTTGCCATACCACAAGCCATATCTGTAGAACCAATACCTGTTGAAAATGCACCTAATGCACCATATGTACATGTATGTGAATCAGCACCTATTGTTAAATCTCCTGCAACAACTAATCCTTTTTCTGGAATAATAGCATGCTCTATACCCATTTGACCTACTTCAAAATAATTTGTTAAATCTTTATTTTTTGCAAATTCTCTTATAAATTTGCATTGTTCTGCAGATTTAATATCCTTATTAGGTGTAAAATGATCTGGTACAATTACTACCTTATCTTTATCAAATACACTATCAACTCCAATTTTATTGAATTCCTTTATAGCAACTGGAGTTGTAATATCATTACCATGAACTAAATCAAGCTTTGCTTCAATTAATTCTCCAGCTTGAACCTTATCAAGCCCAGCATGGGCAGCTAAGATTTTTTGTGACATTGTCATTCCCATATTATTTATTCTCCTTAAATAATTTATATTCTATTGAATCAATTAAGGCTTTAAATGAAGCCTCTATAATATCTTTTGAAACACCTACAGTTGACCAACTATTTTTTCCATCTGTAGATTCAATTATTACTCTTGTTATTGCCGCAGTTGCAGATTCTTTACCATCTAAAATTCTAACCTTATAGTCTGCTAAAGAAACTTCATTTAAAACAGGATAGAATCTTCCAATAGCTTTTCTTAATGCCTTATTTAAAGCATCAACAGGTCCATCACCATTTGCTGCAGTAACCTCTTCTACGCCTTCAACCTTTACTTTTATAATAGCTGATGCTGAATATTTATTTTCACTTGAAGGGCCTTCACCAATTGTTTTAAAATTTTCAACTTCAAAAAATGATTTAAAATTACCTAATGCTTTATGAACAATTAATTCAAATGAAGCATCAGCACCCTCAAATTGATATCCTACATATTCTAAACCTTTAATTGTATTAACGATTTGATTAAGTCTAGGATCATCTTTTTTTATTTCTGGATATATTTTTTTAATTTTAGCAATTACAGTAGATTTACCTGCAACCTCACTAATTAAAAATCTTCTTTCATTTCCAACAGATTTAGGATCTACATGTTCAAATGATTTAGGATTTTTATTCACACCATCAACATGCATTCCTGCTTTATGAGCAAATGCTGAATCTCCAACATAAGGTAATGTCCTTGCAATTTTAAAATTAGAAATCTCAGCTATTTCTCTTGCTGTTTGAGTTAATTTAGATAAATTATTTTTAGGCAAGCATGTTGCATTTAATTTTAATTCTAAATTCGCAATTATAGCAGAAAGATTTGCATTACCACATCTTTCTCCATATCCTAAAAATGTTCCTTGAATTTGACTAACCCCCTTTAATGCAGCCATTAAAGAGCATGATATAGCCATTCCTGAATCATTATGAGCATGAATTCCTAATTTTATTTTTATATTTGCTTTTACATCATCTATAATATCAGCCATTTCTAAAGGAAATGTTCCTCCATTAGTATCACATAAAATTATACATTCTGCCCCTGCTTTTTCTGCAGCTTTTAATGTTTCAATTGCATAATCTCGATTATTTTTATATCCATCAAAAAAATGCTCAGCATCATAAAATACTTTTTTATTTTTTAATTTTAAATAAGCAATTGAATCGCTTATCATATTTAAATTTTCTTCTTTTGTTGTATTAATTATTTTTTCAACATGAAAAAGAGATGATTTACCAAATATGCATACATATTCAGTATCTGCTTCTAATAAAGCATTTAAATTAGCATCCTCTTCTGCTTTAATATTGCATCTTCTAGTAGATCCAAAAGCGACAAGCTTAGAATGCTCAAATTTAATATTTTTAGCTTCCTTAAAAAATTCTAAATCCTTTTGATTAGAACCAGGATTACCAGCCTCAATATATGCAACTCCAAGTTCATCTAGAGCCTTCGCTATTTTTATTTTATCACTAACTAAAAAGCTAATACCTTCAGCTTGAGCACCATCTCTTAAGGTTGAATCAAAAATATCGATAACCAAAAGGATTCACCTCCAAATAAATATTGAAATAGTGCGGAAGCAAAATGCTTCAGCACTTTTTCATAAATATAAATAATATTAGTTATTAATAAGCTTATCTTCTTCGTTATTCCAGCTATATAATTTTCTAATTTCAGCACCAACTTTTTCACTTGGATGTTCTGATGCTAATTTTCTTAATGCTTTAAATTTAGCTTGGCCAGTAGAAGGAGACATAACTGTTAAGAAATCATTAGCAAATGTACCATTTTGAATATCTTTTAAGATTTGCTTCATTGCTTTTTTAGTTTCATCAGTTACAATCTTTGGTCCAGTGATATAATCGCCATATTCTGCAGTATTAGAAATAGAATATCTCATACCTGCAAAACCAGATTGATAAATTAAATCAACGATTAATTTCATTTCATGAACACATTCAAAATATGCATTTCTAGGGTCATAACCAGCTTCAACTAATGTATCAAAACCAGCTTGCATTAAAGCACATACACCACCACATAATACTGCTTGTTCACCAAATAAGTCAGTTTCTGTTTCAGTTCTAAATGTTGTTTCTAATAAACCAGCTCTTGCACCACCAATACCAGCACCATATGCTAAAGCTAAATCAAGTGCATTACCAGTTTCATTCTTTTCAACTGCAACAAGACATGGAGTTCCTTTACCAGCTTGATATTCAGATCTTACTGTATGTCCTGGAGCTTTTGGAGCAATCATAGCAACATCAACACCCTTAGGTGGAACAATTTGTCCGAAATGAATTGCAAAACCATGAGCAAACATTAACATTTTACCAGGCTTTAAATTTGGCTCAATATCATTTTTATACATAGTTGCTTGCTTTTCATCATTAATTAAAATCATAATAATATCAGCAGCCTTAACTGCATCAGCTGTTAACATTACCTTTAAACCTTGCTTTTCAGCTTTTTCCCAAGATTTAGAACCTTGATATAAACCAACAATAACATTAACGCCTGAATCTTTTAAGTTTAATGCATGAGCATGACCTTGAGATCCATAACCGATAATAGCTACTGTTTTTCCTTTCAATTTATTTAAGTCACAATCCTTTTGATAATAAATCTTTGCTTCTGCCATTTTAATTTTTCCTCTCTTTTCTTAATCTTCCTCATTATTGGCTTTTTTTAATTCGCTATCGCCTCTTGCGATTGCTGTAATACCTGTACGAATTACTTCTTTGATTCCATATTCATCAAGCATTGAAATTATAGCTGAAACCTTACTATGGTCACCTGTAATTTCAAGAATTAATGATGTTTTAGTGACATCAATTACATGTGCTCTAAATATATTTATAATTTCTAATATTTGGCTTCTTTTTTCCATATTGGCATCAATTTTAATTAATGCAAGTTCTCTTCTAATTGATTGGTCTTCTGCCAAATCAGAAATAGTTAATACATCCTGAAGCTTTGATAATTGATTTTTGATTTGAGTAAACACTTCATCTTCGCAATCAACCATAATAGTCATTCTAGAAATTTCTTTGTTTTCAGTTTCTCCAACAGATAAGCTTTCAATATTATATCCTCTTCTTGAGAATAAACCAGCTACTCTGCTTAAAACACCCATATGGTTATTTACTAAAACTGATAATGTGTGCCTAGCCATCTTCTCACCTCCACAATCTAGACTTTATATATATATAAATATATATAACTAGTCTTAATTTTTTCGTATAAGTTAATTATATCATTATTAATCGAATAGTCAACTAAAAATAAAGCAATTAACCGAACAACATTTATACATTTTTAAATTATTTAAAATAATATTTCATTTTTTGTATAATTTTTAAAATAATATTTCATTTAAAAACCATTATACAAAACATTTCAAATTAAATTCATTTTTTTGAAAACGTTTACTTTATGAAAAAATGAATTTTTAACAAATTATATAGATAATTCCTGGATTTTTATTTAATTTATCCTCATCTTTTATTAAATTTTTATATTTGAATTTTTGATATTCCTCATTAAAAATATCTAATTTATTTCCTTCTATAAAATCTTTTATAAAATGATTATTTTTATATTCATTTAATTTATCTATGACTGCATTTTTTATTTTATGCTTTCCTGATGTTGATCCATATCCAACAATTAAAGATAAAACCTTATCTTTTTGCTTCTTACATAATTTAATTGATTGTTCTAAATCATATAATGCAACATTAACACTTTCTTTATTTGAATGTATATCTCTAATCATTTGTTTTTCCTATGTATTTTCCTTCTTTAAATAATATATATTTTTCTCCATCCTTTGAAATTCCTATACATTCTGTTGAATCATCTCCAAAAACTAAATCTACATGATGATCGCTTGAATTTATTAATCTTACATCACTAATTCCATAATCATATGCATATCCTAATGCTAAATGACATCCTGTATTTTCATTTAAAATTGTAGCATAATAATTAGTTTTATCAAATAAATTTACTAACGCTATTTCTCCAGAATAATACATTGTATCATCAAGCATTATTGCATCTCCTAAATTTTGATCAATAACATGTCCATCTTTAAATTTGACATAATAATTTTCAATTACACTTCCTTTATAATAAAGGGGTTTAGATGAATATAATATTCCATTAACGCCATATTTAATAGGTGATGTGTAAACTTCTAAGCATGGTATATTAGGTTCAAATTTAATTCCTTTTTTTGTATATAAATATTTATTTTGAAATTTAAAATCATCAGTTAATTCAACACTAATATTTGTTCCTAATTTAGTTTCAAATTTTAATTTTTTTAAATTTAAGGAATTAAGCCAGGATATATCTATATTTGATTCTTTTTTTTCAAAGGACAAAATATTATCCCATAATTCATTTTCAGTCATTTTTAATTTTGCAGCCCAATAACAATTTGCAACAGCTGCAATTGTTCTTTGTGCTTCTAAATTTTTAAAATAATCATTAACAAAATTTAATTCTCTTTGACAATTTCTATATTCTAAAATTTCATTTTTATTAAGTGGTAATGGTATTGTAAATGGTGATGTTAATACAATTCTTGTAAATTTATTTTCAATTAAATATTTGTAATATTTAATTTCATCTAAAATATAATTATGATATCCATTGGAAATCTTATTTTGAAGTTCTAATCCATCAGTATATTTTATATAAACAAAGCTTGCCCCAAAATCAAGACAAGCTTTTTTTATTAATTCAATATAATCTTTGATGTAAAAACTTCCGACTATTTCAACTATTTGTCCTTTTTCTAAATTTAATCCTTTATGGACAATAGATTCGAAATAATCAATTATTCTTGTTTCCAAATTTTGCATTTATATATGCAATAATTGCATCAACAGTTTCATCAATACCTATTTTTGAATTTATACATAAATCATATGTTCTAGCTTTGCCCCATTCAGCATCTGTATAAAAATTATAATAACTTTTTCTTTTTTTATCCATTTTTATAATTAAATTAGGGGCTTTTTCAGGAGATATTCCATAATAATCAACAACTCTTTTTATTTTTTCTTCTACAGGAGCACATATAAAAATGCTTATGAGATTAGGTTCATCCTTTAATACGTAATCTGCACACCTTCCGACTATAACACATGATTCAGTAGCAGCTATTTTTTTTATTGTATCAAATTGAGCTAAAAAGACTTTTTGACCTAAAGAAATATCATATGAATAAAACGATGGTGTTGCTGAAAAAATAGAATCACGTTTTTCATCAAAATTTTTAAAAACCGAAACAGATAACCCAGATTCTTCTGCAGCTTTATTGATTAAATTTTGATCATAAAATTTAATGTCTAATTTTTCTGCTAATTTTTGGGCTATAAATCTTCCTCCGCTTCCATATTCTCGTCCAATTGTTATTACATATTTCATAATTGATCACCTTCAATTAATATTATAACATTTTTATTTAAAAAATGAAAAAAATTATCAAACTTGACAAATATAAATTGAAAATTTATACTAATAATATAGAATTCAAATTCAAAAAACTGAATATCAATATTATTTTAGTTATTCAGTTTAATAGCTAGGTAATAGGAGGATAGGAAAATGGTTACAACAGCTAATTTAGTTCTTGATTCTTTAAAAGATAAGGATCAAGAAGCAATAATTGAAATTCTTACAAATGATCAAATTAAACAAACTTATATTATTCCAGATTTAACAAAAAGAGATGCAGAAAATTTATTTAAAAAATTAAAATTAAATTCTAAATCTAAAGGTCATTATGTAAGAGGTATTTTTAAAGAAAATGAATTAATAGGTTTAATTAATGAAAATGGAAGATTAGTCGATGGTAAAGTCGATTTAAGTATAGCAATAAATCCTCTTTTTCAGGGAAAAGGGTATGCAACTGAAGCTTTAAAGGCCGCAATTGATGAATTATTTAGTTTAGGATATGAAGAGGTATCTTCTTATTCTTTCCAAACAAATCTAGCTAACATTCATGTTTTAGAAAAATGTAATATGCAAAAGCTTCCAAGAGAAGAAAAATTACATTATCGTGATCATGATTATAATGTTGTATTCTATACAATTAAAAAATAAAAAATTAAATTTAAAAAAATAAAGTGATGCTAAAACATCACTTTTTTTAATGCATAAAAAAAGGCCAAATGGCCTAATTTATCAAAGAGAATAGCCCGGCAACTACCTACTCTCGCACGATCAAACGTACTACCATCAGCGTAAAAGTGCTTAACTTCTGTGTTCGGGATGGGAACAGGTGTGTCCACTTTGCCATCGTCACCAGACTAAATTCTTTGAAAACTAGATAAAAACGAAAATCAATTAAAATAAGGTTAAGTCCTCGACCTATTAGTACTGGTCAGCTCTAACATGTCACCATGCTTCCACACCCAGCCTATCAACCTTATCGTCTATAAGGGGTCTTACTAATTGGGAAATCTCATCTTAGAGGAGGCTTCGCGCTTAGATGCTTTCAGCGTTTATCCCGTCCATACGTAGCTACCCAGCTATGGCCCTGGCAGGCCAACTGGTGCACCAGTGGTATGTCCATCCCGGTCCTC
>CAJOQR010000095.1 GCA_905236965.1 uncultured Acholeplasmatales bacterium
CCATAATATAATGGTCTAATTCCAATAGGATCTCTTGCAGCTATGAAATCCTTTGTTTTTTCATCATATATAATTAAAGCAAATTCAGCATCTAATTTTTTAAACATATCTACTCCATATAATTCATAAAGTGGAAGAAGTATTTCACAATCTGAATTGCTGTTAAATTTATATCCTTTATTTTCTAAATCCTTTTTGATTTTTCTAAAGCCATATATTTCACCATTACATACTAATGTATAATTTTTATAATTAAAAGGTTGCATTCCAGCATCTGTTATACCCATTATAGATAAGCGCTTAAAGCCTATTCTTGCATTAGAAAAATTTTGATATCTAGTATCATCTGGTCCTCTTTTGCTTAATTTATCAAAGCCATTTATAAATTCGTTATAATTATCTAAACTTAAATATCCAGTTATTGCACACATAATAAAAATTCCTTTCTAACAACTTAATGTGCCCCAAATTAGGGCACATTATTATTTATTCTTCATCTTGTAAAGCATCATAACCTTCTTCACCGGTTCTAACCTTAATGACATTTTCAACATCGTATACGAAAATTTTTCCATCTCCGATATGACCAGTGTAAAGGGTTTTTTTGGCTGTTTCTATTACTTGTCTAACTGGTACTTTAGATACAACCATATCTACTTGAATTTTTGGAAGAAGAGTTGCTTCAACTTGAATACCACGATAATATTCAGGTTTTCCTTTTTGTTGACCACAACCCATTACATGACTTACTGTCATACCTGTTATTCCTAAATTAAGCATTGCATCTTTTAATGAATCAAGCATTCTTTCTTTACAAATAATTTCTATTTTTGTAAATTTATTATTTGCTGATTTTTCATGCTTTGGTAATACTGCATCATTTTCATTAAGATGAGTAACCTCTATTGCATCACTTATTGGTGTATCACCAGATACAACTATAGCATCTCCATAATCAATTGATTCTACTTGTAGTTGGAAATCAGGATATGCAGAAATTAAACCATGTTCTGAAATATCTAAGCCTCTAATTTCTTCTTCAGGTGTTGCTCTTAAGAATGGAGTTCCATCTTTTCTTTTGATTAATTTCATTACTCCAAAAATTAAGAATGCCCAGAAAGCTGTCCATGCACCAACTGCTAAAACGCCTATTACTTGAATTCCAAGCTGAGCGAATCCGTGTCCATAAAACAATCCTGTTGTTGTAGAAAATAATCCACAAGCTAATGTTCCCCATAAGCCATTTAAGAAATGAACTGAACAAGCACCTACAGGATCATCAATATGTAATACTTTATCTATAAATTCAACTCCAAAGCATAATAGAACACCTGCTACAATACCAATTACAATAGCTCCAACTAAATCAACTCTTGAGCAACCTGCTGTAATAGCAACTAATCCTGCTAAAGAACCATTTAATGTCATTGAAACATCTGGCTTTCCATTTTTAAACCATGTAATTAGCATAACTGTAACAGTTGATAAAGAAGCAGCAATAGTAGTAGTCATAAATACTTGACCCATACCTTCATATCCATCCCATGTAGTACATGCTGCTGGATTAAATCCATACCAACCAAACCATAAAATAAATACACCTAATGCACCTATTAAAATATTATGGCCTTGAATAGCATTGATTTTAACAATCTTACCAGATTCATCTTTAGTATATTTACCAATTCTTGGTCCAACCATATAAGCTCCAATTAAAGCTGTAAGACCACCAACCATATGAATAGAACATGATCCAGATAAATCAATAAATCCTTGAGCTGTTCCATCAATTAATCCCCAGCTATTAGCTAATTGTTGTAACCAACCATTATTTCCTGCTCCCCAGTTCCAATATGCTTCAACTGGATATACTACAGCAGAAATAATCATAGAATAAATACAATATGCTTTAAAATTTGTTCTTTCTGCCATTGCACCTGAAACAATTGTTGCTGTTGTTGCACAAAATACTAAATTGAAAATAAAATCAGTCCAATTATATAATGATGCATCTGGTCCAAACATTCCTTTCCATACTTGAACTGCATCACCAAATAAGCCTCCAGCTATTGCATTTTCAGCACAAAGAAGTGGACCACCAATAATTATAAAAGTAATAGTACCTAAACAAAAATCCATAAGATTTTTCATGGTAATATTTCCTGTGTTTTTTGATCTTGTGAAGCCAGCTTCACACATTGCAAATCCTGCTTGCATAAAGAAAATTAAAGCAATTGCAATTAATTTCCAAATTTGATAATCCCATGAAATAACATCTAAAAACATAAATAATCCCACCCTTTTTTATTATTTTACGCTATATAATAAGTCACCATAGGAAATGAATGGCCAATATTCTTTAGAAACTATTGGTTCAATTCCATCTATAATATCTCTTAATTTTTCCATAACGCTTAAAGCATTATCCTTTAAATAGATAGATAATTGTTCAAATTCTTTTATTGAAGAAGATTCTTTTAAATTATTTTCTAATTTCTTCTTTAATTGATAAATTTCTTTTGTTGCATCAGCTATAATTTTAATTGTATCAATTTCATAGCTTACATCTAATTGAAGAGCTTTTTTATTGTTAATAGTATCACTTAAGAAATTAGAGTATTTAGATAAAGCTGGTAAATAATATTTATTAACCATATCTAAAGCAGTTAATGCTTCAATATTAACAATCTTACAATAATGCTCTTGAGCGATTTCATATCTTGCTTTAAGCTCTGTTTCTGTATAAACATTATGAGATGTAAATAATTCAATATTCTTTTTATCTAAATAATGAGGTAATGCCTCAGGAGTTGATTTTAAGTTTAATAAGCCTCTTTTTTCAGCTTCCTTAATCCAAGCATCATCATAACCATTACCATTAAAGATAATACGTTTATGCTCTATTATTGTTTTCTTTATTAAATTATGTAAATCAGTTTCAAAATCTTTAGATTTTTCTAATATATCTGCAAACTTTTTTAATTCTTCAGCAACAGCTGTATTTAACATAATATTTGCACAAGAAATAGAATCAGATGAGCCAACAGCTCTAAATTCAAATTTATTACCTGTAAATGCAAAAGGAGAAGTACGGTTTCTATCTGTTGTATCCTTTGGTAATTTTGGTAATACATCAACACCAATTTTTAATGAATTTGCATGCTTTGATTGAACTGATTTTCCTGTTTCAATAGATTCTAAAATTTCTTCTAATTCAGAACCAACAAACATTGAAATAACTGCAGGAGGTGCTTCATTTGCTCCTAAACGGAAGTCATTACCGGCACTTGCAACACTTACTCTTAATAAATCTTGATATTCATCAACTGCTTTTATAACTGCAACTAAGAATAATAAAAATTGAGCATTTTCTGCTGGTGTATCACCAGGTTCTAATAGATTAATTCCAGTATTTGTTGAAATACTCCAGTTATTATGCTTTCCTGAACCATTTACACCTTTAAATGGTTTTTCATGTAATAAGCATACTAAATCATGCTTTTTAGCAATTTTTTGCATAATTTCCATTGCTAATTGGTTATTATCTGCAGCAATATTAGTTGTTGAAAAAATAGGTGCTAATTCATGTTGTGCTGGGGCAACCTCATTATGCTCTGTTTTAGCTGTAATTCCTAATTTCCATAATTCTTCATTTAAATCATTCATAAAAGCTTGAACTCTTGGCTTTATTACACCAAAATAATGATCTTCTAATTCTTGACCCTTAGGTGGCATTGCTCCAAATAAAGTTCTACCAGTATAAATTAAATCTGGTCTTTTTAAATAAGCATCCTTATCAATTAAAAAATATTCTTGTTCTGGACCTACAGTAGTTTTTACAGATGTAACATCTTCATTTCCAAATAATTTTAAAACTCTTAAGGCTTGCTTATTAATTGCTTGCATTGAACGTAAAAGAGGTGTTTTTTTATCTAATGCTTCACCACTATATGAACAAAATGCAGTAGGAATACATAATACCTTATCTTTAATAAATGCATAGCTTGTAGGATCCCAAGCTGTATAGCCTCTTGCTTCAAAAGTTGCTCTTAATCCTCCAGATGGGAAAGAAGAAGCATCAGGTTCACCTTTCACTAATTCTTTGCCTTTAAATTCCATAATAACTCTACCTTCATTATCTGGTGAGATAAAAGCATCATGCTTTTCAGCTGTAATACCTGTCATTGGTTGAAACCAATGCGTAAAATGAGTTGCTCCTTTAGATATTGCCCATTCCTTCATTGCTTGTGCAACGCTATTAGCAACACTAATATCCAATTCTTTTCCGTCTTGAATTGTTTTTTTAAGTGATTTATAAACATCACTTGATAATTTTGATTTCATTACTTTATCATCAAAAACTAATGAACCAAAATATTCTGAAACTTGTTCCATAACCTTTCCTCCTTTGAAAATAAAAAAAAGGCAGGAGCTTGAGATTTTACTCAGGCTTCCTTGCCTTATGCACATATTATATTTTAAACCTTTTTCATTGTCAACAAGAAAATGATAAAAATTTTAAAAATGTATAAATTTTCAAAATATAATTTTCAAATGAAGCGTTTTTTAGAATTTTATTTTGTTTTTACCCTTGACTATATATAAAAAACGATATATTATATATGAGAACAAGGGCGTTCGCGTAGGCGAAGTGCCCTTTTTTTAATTAAAATTAAAGGTTGGTGTTATAAATGGAAAGAGAAGGAGAATTTAGAAATGTATCCGGATGTGCAATAGCTGCTGTTATTTCAAAGGATGGAAAATTAATGTCTGGAAAAAGTATTGTTGAATGTATGAAAACAATGCATGACAGATCTAATGGTTTAGGTGGCGGTTTTGCAGGCTATGGAATTTATCCTGAATATAAAGATTATTATGCTTTTCATATTTTTTATAATGATAATGAATCTAAAGCGATATGCGAAAAATATTTAAATGAAAATTTTGATATTACAAGTTATTCTAAAATGCCAGTTAAAAAAATACCAGCTATTATGGATGAACCATTAATCTGGAGATATTTTTTAAAACCAGAATATAATAAATTAACTGAAAGCCAATTAACTGAAAAAGAATATGTTATGAGAAATGTAACAAAAATAAATGATGAAATTAAAGGCGCTTATGTTTTTTCATCTGGAAAAAACATGGGTGTTTTTAAGGCAGTTGGTTATCCAGAAGAAGTTGGAGAATTTTATAAATTAGATGAATATAAAGGATATATGTGGACAGCACATGGAAGATATCCAACAAATACTCCAGGATGGTGGGCTGGATCTCATCCTTTTTCAATGCTTGATTATACAGTTGTTCATAATGGTGAAATATCATCTTATGATGCTAATAGAAGATTTATAGAAATGTTTGGATATAAATGTAATTTAAAAACTGATACTGAAGTAATTACTTATATTGCAGATTATTTACTTAGAAGAGAAGGCTTAACATTAAATGAATTTGCAGAAGTAATTGCTGCACCATTTTGGTCATCAATTGATCATGAAAAGGATGAAATTAAGAAAAATAGACAAAAATATTTAAGAAATAATTATTCATCTTTACTTGTCACAGGTCCTTTTTCTATTATTTTAGGCTTTGAAGGTGGACTTTTAGCATTAAATGATAGATTAAAATTAAGAAGCCTTGTTGCAGGAGAAAAGAATAATACTTTCTATTTAGCTAGTGAAGAATGTGCGATTAAAAGTATGTGTCCTGATATAGAAAATCTTTTTTATCCTAAAGGTGGAGAGCCTGTAATTATAAAGGTTAAGGAGGGAAAATATTAATGAGTAATCTATATTATTATCCTGAATTTGAAATAATTCGTGATAATTTAAAATGTATTAAATGTAGAAATTGTGAAAATCAATGTGCATTTCTGGTTCATTCATATGATGAAAAATTAAATATGATGAAAGAAGATGCAAACAAATGTGTTAATTGTAATAGATGTGTTGTATTTTGCCCAACAAAAGCTATAAAAATTGTTAAAAATGAAATGTCAATAACTAAAAATGCTAACTGGAATATGAATTTAGTTAAAGAAATATATAAACAAGCAGAAAGTGGTGGAGTTTTATTATCTTCAATGGGAAATCCTAATGATTACCCTACTTATTTTGATAGAATATTAATAAATGCATCACAGGTTACAAATCCTCCTATTGATCCTTTAAGAGAACCAATGGAAACTAAAGTATTTTTAGGAAAGAAAAATAATAAAATTAAAAGGGATAAATTAGGTAATATAATTACTGATATGTCTCCTCAATTAGAATTATCAATGCCTATAATGTTTAGTGGAATGAGCTATGGGTCTATATCTTTAAATGCTCATAAAGCTTTAGCAGCTGCATCAAGAGAATTAGGAATATTATATAACACAGGTGAAGGTGGTCTTCACGAATCATTATATGAATTTAAAGAAAATACAATTGTTCAAGTAGCATCAGGAAGATTTGGAGTTCATAAAGAATATTTAGAAGCTGGTGTTGCAATAGAAATTAAAATGGGACAAGGTGCAAAGCCTGGTATTGGAGGACATTTACCTGGCTCTAAAATGATTGGTGATGTTTCAAAGACAAGAATGGTTCCTGAAGGTAGTGATGCAATTTCACCAGCACCACACCATGATATTTATTCAATAGAAGATTTAAAGCAATTAGTTGATTCATTAAAAGAGGTAACAGAATATAAAAAGCCAATAATTGTAAAGGTTGCTGCTGTACATAATATTGCTGCTATAGCATCTGGTATTGCAAGAAGCGGTGCAGATATTATTGTTATTGATGGTTATAGAGGTGGAACAGGTGCTGCACCAACAAGAATTAGAGATAATGTAGGTATTCCTATTGAGCTTGCTTTAGCTCAAGTAGATAAAAGGCTAAGAGATGAAGGAATAAGAAATAATGTATCTTTAGTTGTTGGTGGTTCAATTAGATCTAGTGCTGATGTTATAAAAGCAGTTGCTTTAGGTGCAGATGCTTGTTATATAGGAACTGCTGCTTTATTAGCATTAGGTTGTCATTTATGTAGAGCGTGTCATACAGGAAAATGTAATTGGGGTATTGCTACTCAAAATCCAAATTTAGTTAAACGTTTAAATCCAAAAACAGGAGAAGAAAGATTAATTAATTTATTAACTGCATGGAAGCATGAAATAAAAGAGATGATGGGTGGAATGGGTATTAATTCAATAGAAGCATTAAAAGGAAATAGATTAATGCTTAGAGGAGTTGGATTAAGCGAAAAAGAATTAGAAATTTTAGGAATCAGCTCTGCTGGAGAGTAGGTGGAGAAAATGAAAATTAATGCGAATAATTTAGATTCTAAAGAATTAAATGAAATGATTAATAATAGCAAAGCTAAGACATTTGAAATTATTAATACATTAGGACAAAGATATATAGCATCTGGAAGTAATGATTTAAATTTAGAAATTAAAGGAATTCCAGGAAATGCCTTAGGTGCTTATTTGAATGGTTCTAAAATTGAAGTATTTGGGAATTCAAGTGATGCTTTAGGTGATACTATGAATGATGGTGAAATTATTATTCATGGTAATGCAGGAGATACTTGCGGATATGCAATGCGTGGTGGAAAAATATATGTTAGAGGTAGTGTAGGATATAGATGTGGAATTCATATGAAAGCATATATGGAAAAATTTCCAATAATAATTGTAGGTGGATCTGCAGGTAGCTTTTTAGGTGAATATCAAGCTGGTGGAATTATTATTGTATTAGGCTTAGATAATAAAGAATATGATAAAGGAAGAATTATTGGTAATTTTGCTGCAACAGGTATGTATGGTGGAAAATTATTTATAAGACATAATTGTGAAAATGATTATTTTCCTAAATCTGTAGATGTAGCTAAAGCAACAGAAAATGATTTAGAAGAAATAAAGGAATATTTAAAAGAATATTGTAATATTTTTAATTTAGATTTAGATGAAATTTTAAATAGTGAATTTAAGGTTGTAACACCTAATTTAAGCAATAAACCAAAAGTAAATTATATTGGAAATTAAGGAGGTAAAAATAATGTATGATTTTGATACAATAATTCAATTTGTAAAAGAAGAGGATGTAAAATTCATTAGATTAGCATTTGTAGATGTATTTGGTAAACAAAAAAATGTTTCAATTATGCCTCATGAATTAGAAAGAGCATTTAAATATGGTGTATCTATTGATTCTTTTGCAATTGAAGGATTTAAAAATGGTTATAAATCAGATTTATTTTTAATTCCTAATCCAGATACAATTGTTATACTTCCTTGGCGTCCAAGAGAAGGCAGAGTTATAAGAATGTTTTGTGACATTAAAAATCCAGATGGTACAGATTTTATATGTGATACAAGAAAATTATTAGAAAATGCAATTTCATATGCTAAAGAAAAAGGTGTTGAATTTAATTTTGGAAGCGAAATAGAATTTTATTTATTTAAAGCAGATGAGGATGGTAATTCAACAAATATTCCATATGATAAAGCAGGTTATATGGATATTGCACCTGATGATAAAGGAGAAAATATTAGAAGAGAAATTTGTTTAATGCTAGAAGAAATGGGGATTTTACCTCAATCATCACATCATGAAGAAGGATGGGGTCAAAATGAAATTTCTTTTAGATATTCAGATCCTTTAAATGCTGCAGATATGGCTATAACATTTAAAACAGTTGTTAAAATGGTAGCATTAAGAAATGGATTAGTTGCATCCTTTGATCCAAAGCCTATTATAGATAAGCCTGGTAATGGATATCATATTAATTTTTCAGTTAATGATGGATTATTAGATTATGCAATAGAAGGAGTTTTAACACATATTAAAGAAATTACTGCTTTTTTAAATATTAGTGATAATTCATATGAAAGATTAGGAAGATTAATGGCACCAAAATATATTTCTTGGAGTAAAGAAAACAGAAGTGAGCTTATAAGAGTTCCTGCTGCAAGAGATAATTTTATTAGAGCTGAGCTTCGTTCACCAGATCCATTAATTAATCCATATATTGCTTTTTCATTAATTATTTATTCTGCTTTAGATGGAATAGAAAATAAATTAAATTTAAGAAATTCAATAGATATGGATTTATATAATGCTGATGATTTAATTTTATCTAAATTAGATCAATTACCAAAGGATTTAAAAGAAGCAAAAGAAATTGCAAAAAAATCAAGCTTTATAGCTAAATATATTCCAAAAGAAATATTGGATAGCTATTTAAAATAGAGGTATTTATATGCCTGAAAGATATTTTAGTGTATTATTAATATCATCTTCTTTTACATTTTCTACTAAAATAAAAAAAGCATTAGAATTTGAACCATATGATATACATATGATAGATACAATTCAAAAGGCTAAAAGATTATTGCTAGAACAAGATTATGATATTTTAATTATTAATTCTCCACTTATTGATGATATGGGAATTGATTTTGCTATTGAAGAAGGCATAAAGGATATAAGTGGAATTTTGCTTTTTATTAATTCTGATTTAGAATTTGAAATATATAATAAAGTATATCAATATGGCATTTTAACATTATCTAAGCCTTCAACTTATGGCATTTTATTACAATCATTAAGATTATTAACATCATCTATTATTAAAAAAGAAAGATTATATATAAAAAATGTAGATGTTAAATCAAAATTAGAAGAAATTAAAATAATTAATAATGCAAAATTATTATTAATAGAGCATAAGCATATTTCTGAAGATGAAGCACATAGATATTTAGAAAAAAAAGCAATGGATTTAAGAAAAAATAAAATAACGATAGCAAAAGAAATTATTGATGAATATTATAAGAAGGATATAAAATGAAATATATATTTGTTACAGGTGGTGTAGTTTCAGGCCTTGGTAAAGGTATAACTGCTGCATCACTAGGAAGATTATTAAAATCTAGAGGTTTAAAAGTAGCTGCTCAAAAATTAGATCCATATATAAATGTTGATCCAGGAACTATGTCTCCTTATCAGCATGGAGAGGTTTTTGTTACAGAAGATGGTGCAGAAACTGATCTTGATTTAGGACATTATGAAAGATTTATAGATGAAAATTTAAATAAATATTCAAATTTAACTACAGGTAAAGTTTTTTCTAATGTAATTTCAAAGGAAAGAAATGGAGATTATTTAGGACAAACAGTTCAATACATTCCAAATATAACTAATGAAATTAAAGAATTTATTTATAAAGTTGGTGAAAAAACTAATGCTGATATTGTTATAACAGAAATAGGTGGAACAACAGGAGATATTGAATCTCAACCTTTTTTAGAAGCAATAAGGCAAATAGGTAGAGAACAAAAAAAAGAAGATACCTTATTCATTCATGTGTGCTTAGTTCCATATTTATATGCTTCAAAGGAGCACAAATCAAAGCCTGTTCAGCATTCTGTTAAAGAATTAAGAGGAATGGGAATAACACCAGATATAATTATTTTAAGAACTGATGAAAAAATAGAAGATTATAATATTTTTAAAAAGGTTTCTCTTTTCTGCGATGTTAAATTAGATTGTGTTATTGAAAATAATACATTAGATAATTTATATGAAGTTCCTTTAATGCTTGAAAAATCTAATTTCTCAGATATAGTATGTAGAGAATTAAATATTAAGGCTTCAAAGCCAGATTTAAAAGAATGGGAAGAGCTAGTTTATAGAATTAAACACACAAAAAAAGAAGTAAATATTTCACTTGTTGGAAAATATGTAGAATTACATGATGCATATTTATCAGTTGTTGAAGCTTTGCGTCATGCAGGATATTTATATTCAAGTAAAGTAAATATAAATTGGATAGATAGTGAAAATATAAATGCTTCAAATGTTAATGAAATATTTAAAAATACAAATGGTATTATTGTTCCAGGTGGCTTTGGAAAAAGAGGTATAGATGGAATGATTTTATCTGCTAAATATGCAAGAATTAATAATATTCCTTTTTTAGGAATTTGCTTAGGAATGCAAATTATGTGTATAGAATTTGCAAGAAATGTTTTAAATAAAAAAGATGCTAATTCAAATGAATTTGATGAATTTTCTAATAATAAAGTAATAGATTATTTAAATGGACAATCTGATGACATTAAAAAAGGTGGAACATTAAGGCTTGGTGCATACCCTTGTAAGATAGATAAAAATTCAAAATTATATGAAATTTATAATGAAACATTAATTAGTGAACGTCACCGTCATAGATATGAATTTAATAATAAATATAGATTAGAATTTATAGAAAATGGTATGAAATTATCAGGACTTTCTCCAGATGATTCTTTAGTTGAAGCTATAGAAATAACTGAAAATAAATTTTATATTGGTGTTCAGTTCCATCCTGAATTTAAATCAAGACCTAATAAAGTTCATCCATTATTTAAAGAATTTATTAAAGCATCTTTAGGAGAATAAGATATGAAAATTAATTTTACAAAAATGCATGGCTGTGGAAATGATTATATTTATATAAATTGTTTTGATAATAAAATAGAAAATCCAAACATGTTATCAATAGAAATGTCAGAAAGACATTTTTCTGTTGGAAGTGACGGAATTGTATTAATTGAAAGAAGTGAAGTTGCTGATGCTAAAATGCGTATGTTTAATGCTGATGGCAGTGAAGGAAAAATGTGTGGAAATGCAGTAAGATGCATAGGAAAATATTTATATGAAAATCAAATTGTTTTAAAAAAAGAAATTTCTATTGAAACATTATCAGGTATAAAGCATTTAAAATTATTCATAGAAAATGGAAATGTTTATAAAGTAAGCGTTGATATGGGAGTTGCATCATTTAATCCATTAGATATTCCAACAACTTTAGATCATGAAATGATTAATGAAAAGTGTATATTAAATAAAAAAGAATATAATATGACAGCTTTATCAATGGGAAATCCCCATGCAGTTATTTTTTTAGATAATATTAGTAATATAAATTTAGAAAAAAAAGGATATTTTTTTGAAAATAATCCAATATTTCCTCAAAGAGTTAATACTGAATTTGTTAAAATAATTGATAAAAATCATTTAAAAATGCGAGTTTGGGAAAGAGGAAGCGGAGAAACATATGCATGTGGAACAGGAGCATGTGCTACTGTTGCTGCTGCTTGCAAAAATAAAATTACTAATTTTAATGAAGTAGTATATGTTGAATTAATAGGTGGAACATTAGAAATTATAGTTGATAATAATTATAATGTTATTATGACTGGACCAACAAAAAAAGTATATGATGGAGTATATGAGTATGAAAATAAAATTAAATGATAATTTTTCAAATATTGAACAAAATTATTTATTTTCAGATATAAATAATAGAGTAAAAAAATATAAAGAACAACATCCTGATGCTGATATTATAAGATTAGGAATAGGTGATGTAACATTACCTTTACCTAATATAGTTGTTGATGCAATGGTAAAAGCTTCAAAGGAAATGGCATCAAAAGATACATTTAGAGGATATCCACCTGAATATGGTTATGATTTTTTAAAGGATGCAATTAAAAATTATTATTTTAAAAATAATGTTGAATTAGATATAGAATCTATATTTGTATCTGATGGTGCAAAAAGTGATTTAGGAAATTTAGTTGATATTTTTGGAGATAATGATATATATATTCCAAATCCTGTATATCCTGTATATTTAGATTCTAATTTAATGAGTGGAAGAAAAATTCATTTTATAGAAGGAAATGAAAAAAATAATTTCAAACCAACTCCATCTAATTTAGATAATAATCCTAAAATAATTTATTTATGCTCTCCTAATAATCCTACAGGTGCAACATATAATTATTTAGAATTAAAAGCTTGGGTTGATTATGCTTTAGAAACTGAATCTTTAATTATTTATGATTCAGCATATGAAGCTTTTATTAAAGATTCATCACCTAGATCTATATATTTAATACCTAATGCAAAAAAAGTAGCAATTGAAGTATCTAGCTTATCAAAAATGGCTGGATTTACAGGTGTTAGATGTGGTTATACAATTATTCCTTTAGAATTAAAATCAAATGATATTTCTTTAAATCAATTATGGAAAAGAAGACAAGCAACAAAATTTAATGGTGTTTCATATCCTGTTCAAAGAGCTGCTTGCGCTGCTTTAAGTAGCGAAGGTATTTTAGAATGCAAAAAAAATTTAGATATATATTATGAAAATGCAAAATTATTATCTGAATTATTTGATAGAAAAAATATATGGTATAGTGGTGGTAAAAATTCACCTTATATTTGGTTAAAATGTCCTTTTGGAATGAAAAGCTTTGAATTTTTTGATTTTTTATTAAATAATGCTAATATTGTTGGTACTCCAGG
>CAJOQR010000096.1 GCA_905236965.1 uncultured Acholeplasmatales bacterium
TATTCAAATGTTTCAAAAATTAAAGATGAATTATTAATTAATATTTTATTTAATTTATCTTGATTATCTATTATTTCATAATTAGAATCTAAATTAATTTTAGAAGAATCTAAATCAATATCTTTTAATAATGATTTAAATTCTAATTCTTTATAAAATTCAATTAATTTTTCTTTATTAGGCTCTTGATATATAGTTTCATCTATAGATAAATTAATATCAAAATCTCTAATTATTGTAGCCATTTTTTTACATAAAATTGCTGATTCATAATTATTTTTTATTTTTTCTCCTAATGAACCTTTTATATTATCTTTATTATTTATAATATTTTCTAAATTATTATATTCATTTAATAATTTAACACCAGTTTTTTCACCTATTCCTGGAATACCTGCTAAATTATCAGATTTATCACCCATTATTGCCTTTAAATCAATAAATTGTGTGTATTCAATTCCATATTTTTCTTTAAAATAACTAGGAGTAAAATCTTCTAATTCAGTCATACCTTTTTTATTCATATGTACTGTAGTATTATCTGATATTAATTGTAATAAATCTTTATCTGATGAATATATATCAACATGATAACCTAATTCTTCTGCCTTTAAAGAAATTGTTCCTATTATATCATCAGCCTCATATAAATCTTGTTCATATCTTTTTATTCTAGCTATATCTAAATATTCTTTTATATATGCAATTTGCATCCTAAATTCATCAGGCATAGGAGCACGTCCAGCTTTATATTCTGGCATCCAATCATGCCTTAAAGTCTTTTTACCAGCATCAAAAGCAACTAAAATATTATCATATTTTTCTAAAGTTAAATGGTTCATCATTCTAATAAAGCCATAAATAGCATTAGTGTATAATCCTTTTGAATTAGTTGTTAAATTTGAATTTGCTGCCATTCCATAATATGCTCTATACATTAAAGAATTTCCATCAACTAAAATAAATCTTTTCATTATTTACTCCTAAAATTTTAATTTATTATTATTTTACCATATAAATATAAAAAATAACATTTTTAAAAATAAAAATGGTTATGTTTTTCATAACCATCAGCATCCTCATAAATTTTTTATTAATATTATATTAATTTAAATTATAAATTTTAAAAGGCCTATCAAATGATAGACCTTTATTTATAATATCATAATTTTTTTATCCTATTTAAGAATTTTAAGAAATAGTTATTGTTGTAGAACCAATTTGATATGTTCCACTTGTTGAAGCTAAATAAATGCTTGAATATGATGTTTTAGTTGTAAATGTTATTAAATCTTCTCCATTATAATTTAGAGTATATGTTCCAGCAGAAAGTGATGTTGATTTTGTTGTTGATTTTATATTAGAAAGTTTTGGTGTTGTTTCTAATTTTCCAAATGCTAAAAATGTACCACCTGAAATTGTAGCTGTTGAATCTGTATCTAATACAGTTGCAGTACCTGAAGTTGACATATTCATTGAAACAACTATTCCTCCTGTTTGAGTATATGTTCCATTAGAATCAATTGCATCTGTATCACCTGCTGCAACTAAAATTCTAATCAAGCCGCCTGATATTTTAATTGATGAAGATGAATTAATTCCATCATCTGTTGCATATAAATTATGATTACCTCCAGAAATATTAATATTTTTAGCTTCTAAAGCTTCATAAGCTGATGTAACTATAATATTTCCTTCACTAATATTTAAATTTGAATCTGAATGGATTCCATCATCTTTTGATAATATTGTAATTGTACCACCACTAATATTTATATTTCCTGTTGATGTATCACCATTTTCTAAAGTCACATTTGAATTTGTATGAATACCATCATCATATGATTTTATTATGATTGCACCAGCACTAATATTAACCTCATTATCTGCTTTTATACCTTTTGTTGAATATGATGTTTTATCTTTGTTTCCTTCATCCATCATACCACCCATTCCGCCACTTGTTGAAGTTGTTGAATAATTGCTCCAATCTAGACCTATTTTTTTATTTGCTGTTGAAATACTTGTAATAGTTAACATATCTTTTGTTGTATTTATAGATTGTCCTGTTGATGTTGCATAATAATCTGTTAATGAAGGAGTATCACTACTTAAAAACATATAGATTTGTATTCCATTATATTTAGAAATATCTATTGATGATTTTAAATAATAATAAACAGTTTGATTTCTTCCTCCAAAGCCCATTCCAGATGTTTGAGTAGTATAATATGTCATTTGAACCCACTCTCCATCTTCTTTTGCTTTTGTATCATAACAATATGCATAATAATTATAAGAAGTTGAATAATATGAAGATGAAAGTTTTAAATATAAAGTTGAAGATGATGAAATAGATGTTGGATCATCAAGTGAATAGCTTGAATATGAATTTGTATAAATATTAATTGTTGGTTCTAATCCATCACTATCCTTTTCAATTAAAACATCATATGCTGCATCAATTCCATCACAGCATGCATAAACATCAAGGCTTGTATTTCCTATTATATTTATTGTTCCTTTTTGATTTCCTTTTGTTGAAATAGATGAATTAGTTGTTTTAATTCCATCACCTGCAGTAGAAATTATAACTAAATCTGCATTATCTATTGTAACAGAATCATTTCCCTTTAATGCATTGTTTAAAGCCTTCACATACAATGATAAATTTTTAATTTCTAAATCATCTTTTGTATGGATACCATTATTATAATTTCCATAAATATAAAGCTCACCTTTGCCTTTAAGCTTTAAATCTGCTAAAGAATATATCGCTGCAGTTAAATCATCTTGTGATGTTGTTCTATTATCTGTTATATAATTAACAGAACCTTTTTTAGCAGAAATTTCCACTTTATCAGCAGCTATAATATTAACAGGAGATGTGGTAGTTGATGAAATATTTACACCTTCAAAATTAATTAATACTTCTTGATCCATTGCATCTACTATAATTGATCCATCTTCTAAATTACCACTAATAGTATATTCACCTTGTGATTTAATTGTATAAATATTACCATCTACATCATATGATCCGTATCCTAAGGTATCATTTGCCTCAATAATAATTTCAATACTATTTTCATTATCAGTTAAAGCTGGTGCTTCTACATTTTCTAAATCAGTTGATTCTGATTCCTCAGTTATATTATTATTTAAATCATTTTCTATATCTGATGTATCATTTGTTTTAATTTTTTCATCAACTTTTATAGCATCACAGCCTGAAATAGTTAATCCAAAAATAAAAATTATTCCTAAAATTCCTAATATTTTCTTTTTATTCATAAATCATTCCTCCTTAATTCAATTAAATTATAAAAAACAAAACTAAATTTTACTTAAAATTAATAAAAAAAATTAGGATTTATTTTAAATATAAATCCTAAATAAAATAATCTATTTTTTTATAGGTAAAACAATTGGATCTTTTACATTATTAGAATGCTTATAAAAAATCATTTGTCTTCCTATTTTTTGTACAAATTCTATTTGCTTTGTTAAAAAGAACTTTATTACATCTTCAGCATCAACATTAGAATTTTGTAAAATTGATATTTTTATAATTTCATGACGATTTAAATAATTTAATACATCAATTAATAAATTATCATTTAAACCATCTTTACCTATTTGAAAAGTTGCAGGAATTTTAGAAGCTAAACTTTTTAAATAAGCTTTTTGTTTTGGAGTTAGCATAAATTATTCTTCCTTTAAAAATTCTTTTGTATCATAAGCCTTAATTAAAATTTCTTTCATATCTGATACCATTGGTACTCTAGGATTTGCAGGTGAGCATTGATCTTCATATGCTAAATAAGCTAATTCATCTGTTTTTTCCATCCATAATGATTTATCAATGCCTTGACTTTCAAAATTCATTTTTATACCAACACTAGCGCCCAATTCTCCTACAGCTTTTGCGTATGATTCAACGCCTTCTTCTATTGTATCAGCCTTTAAGCCTAAAATTTTAGCGATTTCAGCATATCTTTCATCAGCTTTATAATAATTATATTTAGGCCATGTAGAAAGCTTTTGTGGCTTACATCCATTATACCTTATTGTGTGCGGTAATAAAATAGCATTTGCTCTACCATGTGGAACATGAAATTCAGCTCCAACCTTATGAGCCATAGAATGATTCATACCTAAAAATGCATTTGCAAAGGCCATACCAGCAAGTGTTGATGCAGAATGCATTTTTTCTCTTGCTTCTACATCATTTTCACCAAAATCATATGATCTTTTTAAATATTTAAATACTAATTTTATTGCTTGAATCGCAAGACCATCAGTAAAATCATTTGCAAGTGTTGAAACATATGCTTCTGTTGCATGAGTTAAAACATCCATTCCTGTATCTGCAGTAACAGATTTAGGTAGCTTCATTACAAACTCAGGATCAATTATAGCTACAGTAGGAGTTAAAGAATAATCTGTTAATGGATATTTTTTATTTTCTGTTTTATCAGTTATAACTGCAAATGGAGTTACTTCACTTCCTGTACCTGATGTTGTTGGTATACATACTAATTTTGCTTTTTTACCTAGCTCAGGATATTGAAATGCTCTTTTTCTAATATCCATAAATTTTTGTTTTAAATCATTAAAATTTACATCTGGATGTTCATAAAAAAGCCATATACCTTTTGCTGCATCCATTGCAGAACCACCACCTAACGCAATTATTGTGTCTGGTTCAAATGAACGCATTAAAGCAACACCCTTTTGTACTGTTTGGATTGATGGATCTGGTTCTACATCACAAAATAATTGATAAGGAACCTCAGGACTTCTTATTTGCAATTGATCGATTATTTTTTGAACATAGCCTAATTCTACCATTGATCTATCAGTTACAATTAATGCTTTTTTCATTTCCTTCATTTGGTGCAAATATTCTATTGAATTTCTTTCAAAATATATTTTTGCAGGAATCTTAAACCATTGCATATTATTTCTTCTCCTTCCAACTTTTTTAACATTTAATAAATTAAGTGGTCCAATATTTCCAGCAACAGAATTTCTTCCATAAGAACCACATCCTAATGTTAAAGATGGAATAAATGAATTATATACATTACCAATTCCTCCAAATGTGGAAGGAGAATTACAAATAATTCTTATTGCAGGTATAAAATCACCAAATTCTACTTCTAATTCATGACTTGCAGTATGAATTGCAGCAGAATGGCCTAAGCCATTAAATTCAACCATTTGCTTTGAATATCTAAAACCTTCTTCTTTAGAATTTGATTTAATCATTGCTAAAACTGGAGATAATTTTTCTTTAGTTAATGGTTCATCAATTCCAACTGAATTACATTCTGCAATTAAAATAACAGTATTTTTTGGAACATTAAATCCTGATTTTGAAGCAATTTCAGTTGCATATTTTCCTACAACATCAGGATTTAATTTAGCATTTCCACAATCTTTTTTTAAATTAACACCAAACATATAAGATTCTAATTTTTTCTTTTCAGCTTGATTTACAAAATAAACACCATATTTTTTAAATTCTTCTTTTACATCATCATATATTTCTTTATCAACAATTACAGCTTGCTCTGATGCACAAATCATACCATTATCAAAAGATTTAGACATTACAACATCAAAAACAGCTTGTTTAATATTACATGTTTTTTCAAAATAAGCAGGAACATTACCAGCTCCAACACCTAATGCTGGTTTACCACAAGAATATGCAGCCTTTACCATTGCATTTCCACCAGTTGCTAAAATAGTTGCAACACCTGGATGATTCATTAAAGCATTAGTTGCTTCCATAGATGGATTTTTTATCCATTGAATACAATTTAAAGGAGCACCTGATGCTATTGCTGCATCATAAACAATTTTAGCTGCAGCTGCACTTGAATTTAAAGCATTAGGGTGAAAGCTAAAAATAATTGGATTACGTGTTTTTATTGCAATCAATGATTTAAAAATTGCAGTTGAAGTTGGATTTGTAACAGGAGTAATACCTGCAATAACTCCTACCGGTTCAGCAATTTCAGATATGCCTGTTACAGGATCTTCTTTTATAACACCTACTGTTTTAATCCTCTTCATATTATTTGTTACATATTCACATGCAAATAAATTTTTTGTCGCTTTATCTTCAAATACACCACGATGAGTTTCTTCAATTGCCATTTTAGCAAGCATTCCATGTGCATCTAATGCTGCAACACTACATTTTGCTACAATATAATCAATTTTTTCTTGATCATATGATGCATAATCATCTAAAGCCTTTAATCCATTTTTTACTAATAAATCCACTTCTTCTAAAGGGCCTAAGTTTTTATCTGTCATATTAATTTCTCCTTTTGATTCTATCTATTTTAATTATAAATGAATTTATTAAAATAAAAAAAAGTAAACGTTTTTTAAAATTTTGTTAAACGTTTACACTTCTTTTTATTATTTATTCCATTTAATAGGATTTATTCCATTTTTTATTAAGAATTCATTCGCTTTACTAAATGGTTTAGACCCAAAAAATCCTCTATATGCTGAAAGTGGAGAAGGATGAGCAGATTTAATTATTAAATGCTTAGGATTATTTAAATATTTTATTTTACTTTGAGCAGGACTTCCCCATAAAATAAATACTATTGGCTGATTTAATTCGTTAATATATTTAATAACATTGTCAGTAAATATTTCCCAACCATAAGATTTATGAGAAAAAGCTTCTCCTTTTCTTACACTTAAAATTGTATTTAATAATAAAACACCCTGTTTAGCTAAATATTCTAAATTACCATCTTGATTAATTTTAATATTTAAATCATCTTCCATTTCTTTATAAATATTTTTTAAAGAAGGTGGAATTTTTTCACACATTACAGAAAAAGCAAGTCCATGAGCTTGATTAGGCTCATGATAAGGGTCTTGACCTAATATAACTACCTTTATATCCTTAAAATCTGTCATTTTAAAGGCATTATAAATATTTTTATATTCAGGATAGCATATATAATTTTTATATTCTTCTTCTATTTTTAGCATCAAGCTTTGATAATATTCTTTTTTTTCTTCATTTTTTAAAAATTCAATAAAATTCATATCATTCATCCAATATAATAAAATTTATAAATTTTATAACATTTTTTTATTAATTATACAATCAATTTAATTAAATAAAATAAAAAAAGAGTTATAAAATCAGATTTATAACTCTTTAATATGCAAACATTAAATTACTTTAATTCTGCAAAATATTTAATAGTACGAACCATTTGGCTTGTATATGAGTTTTCATTATCATACCAAGAAACAACTTGAACTTGATAAGTATCATCATCAATCTTAGATACCATAGTTTGAGTTGCATCAAATAATGAACCAAATCTCATACCGATAACATCAGAAGAAACGATTTGATCTTCATTATATCCAAATGATTGATTGCTAGCAGCTTTCATAGCAGCATTAATTCCATCAACAGTAACATCTTTACCTTTAACAACAGCTGTTAAAATAGTTGTAGATCCTGTAGGAACTGGAACTCTTTGTGCAGAACCAATTAATTTGCCGTTTAATTCAGGAATAACTAAACCGATTGCTTTTGCAGCACCAGTTGAGTTAGGTACAATATTTGCAGCACCTGCTCTTGCTCTTCTTAAATCGCCCTTTCTATGTGGACCATCTAAAATCATTTGGTCACCAGTATATGCATGGATTGTTGACATAATACCAGATTGAATTGGAGCATACTTATTTAAAGCATTAGCCATAGGAGCTAAACAGTTAGTTGTACAAGAAGCTGCAGAAATAATTGTATCAGCAGTTGTTAATGTTTTTTCATTAACACCAAATACAATTGTAGGTAAATCATTTCCAGCTGGAGCTGAAATAACAACCTTCTTAGCACCAGCATTGATATGAGCTTGTGCTTTATCTTTCTTAGTATAAAAACCAGTACATTCTAATACTACATCTACTTTTAATTCACCCCAAGGTAAATTATTTGCATCTGCTTCTTTGTAGATAGTAATTTTCTTACCATCAACTACGATAAAATTTTCACCAGCTTCAACTGTATGAAGATTTTCACCAATTTTTCCTGTATAACCACCTTGTGCTGTGTCATACTTTAATAGGTTTGCTAACATCTTTGGGTCTGTTAAGTCATTAATTGCAACAACATCATAGCCTTCAGCACCGAACATTTGTCTAAATGCTAAACGACCAATACGTCCAAATCCATTAATTGCTACTCTTACATTAGCCATAATTATAAAATTCCTCCTAAAATAGATATTTTTAAACCGAATATATTTTATCACTTTAAATTTTTATATTCAATATAATTATAATAGTCTAACAACTCATTTTAATAATGTAAACGTTTTATATAAAATGTAAAGCCCTTACAATATTATTCTTGATTTGACTTTAAAAAAGTTCTTTTAATTCTTGTTAAAAATTCTTCATGATTTTTATATGCCATTTTTAATTTTGCACCAGCATAATATACATCCATTTCCTTAAATTTATTAACTAAATAGGATTTATGGTCAACTGTAATATATGCATCATGAATATTAAATGCTTTTAATTTTATTTTTTTATCATAAGATAAAACTAAAGGTGATGATAATGTTCTATATGAATTAGAATTAATACCAGCAATTTCTGTTAATTGTATACATTTCAAGCTAGGATCTATAACAGAGCCATTTAGACTTTTGTTATAAGCTGTTGAACCAGTTGGTGTTGAAATACAAAAACCAGTACCTCTAAAGCGTTCAAAATATTCACCACTAATAAAAACATCTAATCTTAAGGTTCTAGTAGGTCCTACTATAGTTATTTCATTTAATGCATTATCATGATATTTATTATTATCCTCATCAATAAAATCAACACTTATTAAATCTATTTGTTCTATATTAAATGAATTATTATTTATTTCAGATACAATTTCATCTATATCAGAAGGAGAATAATTTGAATAAAATCCTAAATGCCCTGTATGAATACCAAAAAGTGAAGCATTTGGATATTTATGAAAAGCTTGAAGCAATGTACCATCGCCACCAACTGCTATAACTATATCTGGGTTTGATTCATCATAAGATTGATTAATTTTAGACTTTATTTCTAAACTTAAAGCTTTTGATAATTCATCATCTCTTGTTATTATACAAAATGACACAAAAATCCCTTCTTTCATTTCCTTAATTTTAACACAACGCTTGACTTTTATCTATAAATATTAGTAAAATAATAATAGACTTTTTAATTTAGGAGAGATTAAAAATGACAAAGAATAAAGAGATTGAGTTTAAAACATTTATTACTGAAGACCAATATTATAATTTATTAAAAGATTTTGGGCTTGAAAATAATGTTTTCTCACAAACTAATTATTATTTTGATACACCTGATACAAAATTATTAAAAGAAAAAACTGTATTAAGGATAAGACAAAAGGGTAATAATTATAAACTTACAAAAAAGACTAGAGCTGAAGTTGGGGCAGATGAAACTCATATATTGTTAAGTGGTGAAAAGGCTGATGAATATTTAAAAAATGGATTCAATGCTTCTATTATTGGTATACCATTTGATGTTACTTATCAATGCTCTTTAACAACATTTAGAGCTTCTACTCCTTATAAAGATGGAACATTATTCTTTGATAAAAGCGAATATTATGGACATATAGATTATGAAATCGAATATGAAGTTGATGATGTAAAGCAAGGAAAAGCTGATTTTTATGATTTTTTAAATAAAAATAATATTACATTTAAAGAATCAATTAGAAAATCAAAAAGAGCTTTTGATAATAGAAAATAGGATATAATTAAAAAAAGGACAAAAGTCCTTTTTTTTATATCATAAATAATTCTAAGAAAATAAATATAATTAATAAAGTAACAATTATACCAACAATATGCTTTTTCAACCATCTTAAAAATTTCATAATAAATTCTCCTATACTATATTATAGGCTCCTAAGCCTAAAATTAAAAACATAATTATATTAACAATTAATAAAATAAATAATAATTTTTTCTTATCTTTATATATAGATATATCTTCTTTTATTTTAATACCCATTTTTTCTTTTTGTTTTAAAGTAGAAATTTTTGTTGCATATATATTAAAAATGATAAATATTATCAAAATCATTATGATTGGTATCGTTAAAAACCAATCTTTATTATCTGTAATTATACATAATATTGTAGGTATAATTGAAATTATTAATATATCAATTGTAACAATGATTATAATTTTTTTATCAATTTTCATAAATTACCTCATAACCATCGACTTTTAAATTTGATATATTAGTTAAAATTGTTTTTTCATTAATTTTTATATAATTATCATTAATAATATTTTTATATGCAAAATCCAATGCATTAATTAATGTTTTTATAATTGATGAATCACTAAAATAAATTAAAGTATCAAAATCAAAATTTGGATATAAATCATAAACATTCATATAAATAGTTCTTTTTATTATATTTTCTCCATCTTTAATTTCATAAAATGGATAACTATTTGAAACATAAAAATTATAAATATTGATATATGAATAATTAGATTTAATTTCTAATGAGCTACAAATAGATGCAATATTATCAAAAGATAAATATTGATAATCAAATGAATCATTACTACCTAAATCTAATAATAAACCATATAATGAAATAATATATCCATTATAATAATGATTATTATTAAGCTCTTTTTTTACATAATCCATTATAATTGCTTCTTTTACATATGATAAATTAATATATTGATTTCCATCTTCTAATAAAAATTTAAAATTTTCATCAACATTTAAAATTATTTTATTATCACCTTTAAATGAAATAGAAATATAATCTAAATAATTTAAATTGAATTCTTCAATTTTATTTGCAATATCTAAATTTATAAAAGGATCTATATAATTATAATTTCCATTTATATTATACAAAAAAGATTCCCATAATGCCATTGCATTACCACTTAATATATATCTTGAATTAATATTGTATATTTCATATAAATAATCATATAAAACATTATTTATTTCAATTTCTTCATTAGGATGATGATTTATATAATATATATTTTTAATATTTTCATAAGATTCTGCATTATCAAGTAAAGGATAAATAAAATCTAAAGATTTTGAATATAAATTACTAATTGTTAATTGTTTAGTAGATACATTAGTACCATTAGAATCATCTAAATAATAATATAATTCATATTCTCCTTCTGCTTGAGGATAATTTGAATAATCAGCATGAATCTTTGTTAAGCCTTCTTTAGCTTTTAATTGATTTATGGCTACAGCTATACAAATGCCTATAATTATAGCAAGAAAACAAACTAATATTATTCTTATTATTATGTTCATTTTTTCTTTTTTTGTATACTGTAAAGCCATAAATTTATAACCTCTTACTTATTTCTAAGTTCAACGTATTTTTCAAATTCTTTTTTATTACAAAAAACAAAATGATTATTACCAATATCTTGTAAAGTTGGTTTATCTATTGAATAATCATGAATTGATGGATCATATACATATAGATTTTTGTTCTTTTCAATTTCTGGATCAGGAACAGGAATTGCACTCAAAAGTGATTTTGTATATGGATGTAAAGGATAATTAAATAATTCTTCAGCTTCAGCTATTTCTACAATATCACCTTTATAAATAACACCTATTCTATCTGATATAAATCTAACAATTGATAAATCATGTGCTATAAATAAATATGTTATATTATCTTCTTTTTGGAATTTCTTTAACAAATTCAAAATTTGAGCTCTAATAGAAACATCTAATGCTGAAATTGGTTCATCAGCTATTACAAATTCTGGTTCCATAACAATAGAACGAGCTAGGCCAACACGTTGTCTTTGGCCACCTGAAAATTCATGTGGATAACGTGTTAAATGTTCTGGTAATAGACCAACTTCATTAATAATATCTTCTACCTTTTTAACTTTTTCTTTATCATTTTCATATAATTTAAAATTAGAAAGTCCTTCAGATACAATATATTCGATAGTTGCACGTTCATTTAAAGATGCGGCAGGGTCTTGGAATACCATTTGAATATTTCTAATAACCTCTCTATCTTCTTTACGTGATAATTTACCTGATATTTTTTTACCTTTAAAATATATTGCACCATTTGATACAGGATTAATTCTTACAATTGCTCTACCAATAGTAGTTTTACCAGATCCAGATTCACCTACTAATGAGAAAGTTTCACCTTTAAAAATATCAAATGTAGCATTATTTACAACTTTATTTTTTCCAAATGTAATATCAACATTTTGTAAAGAAATTATTGGCTCTTTTTTATCATCAAATTCTTTAGCGTTATCAAGAGATATAGATTCTTCAACTTTTTCTTCTTTTATTGTTTCAGTTGATTCATTTTCATTTGATGAATTTTCTAATGAGTTTAAATTATCATCATTTGATAAATTTTGATTTTGTCTTTCTTCTTCATTTTCTTTTTTAATTTCATCAAAAATCTTATCTGTTTCAAAGAAATTCTCTGCAGAATAAATTGTTTTTGATAATTTTTCATGAATATTTTGAATGATTTCAGGTTTTTCTGTTTTAGGTGCTCTAGAATCTAATAACCATGTTTTAGCATAATGAGTTTCACTAACTTTAAACATTGGTGGTTCCTTTTTGAAATCAATTGCCATCCTATATGGATTTCTTGGGGCAAAAGGATCACCTACAATTTTATTATATAAAGATGGAGGTGTTCCTTGAATTGAAAATAATTCTTCACCACGAGTTGAAAGTTGTGGAAGTGATGATAATAAAGACCAAGTATATGGATGCTTAGGATCATAAAAAATTTCATCAACATTACCAATTTCAACAACCTGACCTGCATATAAAACTGCAACTCTGTCAGCTACATTTGCAACAACACCTAAATCATGAGTTATAAAGACAATTGTAAATCCTAATTTTTTCTGTAAATCTTTTATTAATCTTATGATTTGAGCTTGGATTGTAACATCTAAAGCTGTTGTTGGCTCATCACAAATTAATATTTTAGGTTGACATGATAAAGCTATTGCAATAACAATTCTTTGTCTCATACCACCAGAATATTGGAAAGGATAATCATCAAATCTTTCTTCTGGATTATTAATTCCAACTAAGCTCATTAATTCTAATGCTTTTTTCTTACTTTCTTCATAAGTTAAATTTTGATGTTTTAATATACAATCTGTAATTTGCTTACCAATCGTAATAATAGGATTTAATGAAGTCATAGGATCTTGGAAAATAGTTGCAACTCTTGCACCTCTGATTTGTTGCCAATCAGAATTTAACTTAAATTTTGCTAAATCCAATTTGCAATAACCATTCCACATTGGAATAGATTTTTTACCATCCTCATCTAAAAATGGCTTTTTCTTTCCTTCTTCATTATATTCATAATTAGTTTCACCACGATATTCAACACGGAATGCAACTTCTGAATATAGCTCATCTAATATTTCAACATTTGAAATATCAACACCACGCTTTAAAGCATCTTTAAATATTTTTAAAATACTTATCATAGCTTTAATTTTTCTTCTTATTGGATATCTACCAATTGATAAAACTAATTCTTTTGAAATCCATTCATTTCTTTCAATTTTTTCTTTTTCAACTTCTATATCGATTTTCTTTTTATATTCTTCTTTAAGAGTTGATAATTTTTGTTTAAATTCATTTTGTAATTCTTTATTTTCTTTATATTGTTTTTGATGCTCTTTTATTTCTTTTTTTCTTAATTCAATTATTTCTTTTTTCTCATTCTTTAAATCTTTGATTTTTTGTTTTAAAGAAATAATTTCTAATTTATCTTTTTCATTTTTATTATCTAAAGCTAAAGATTTATTATAAGCATCAGCAGATTGATATTGAATTTCAACTAATTTAGCATTATATACTTCTTCTTTTTCAAAAGATAAAATCTTTTCTGATTTTATTTCATCTTTTGTTTTTAAAATTTGATTATAAATATCACTACCATATTCATATTTAGAAAAAGAATTTAATCTTTTGTTAAAAATAGAATATATACATCTATTAAATAAAGTCTTTTTAACATTAGTAATTGCTAATTCATCATCAAAATATTCAATACTACCTTCTGAGATATAACCATTTGAATCAAGCATTCCTGAAAATGTTTTTGTTAAAACAGATTTACCTGAACCAGATTCACCAACAATAGCGATAGATTCACCATCATAAATATCTAAATCTACTCCTCTTATTGCTGTTAATGTTCTACCTCTAACCTTAAAATTAACATGTAAATTTTTAAGGGATAATAATTTCTTCTTTTCTTCTTTTTCCATTTTATCCCTCCTTACATATGTGTCCTTGGATCTGATGCATCAGCTAAATTTTGACCAACAACATATAATATTATAGTAATCATAGATGCAACAGATACAGGTCCCCAAAATTGAACTGGATATGCAGACATAACCTGCTGTCCATATTGAATCATTCTACCTAAAGATGGAGTTGATGCAGTTAAACCTATTCCAATATATGATAAGAATACTTCATATGAAATATAAGAAGGAACTTCTGTTGCTAAAACTGTAACAATTACAGATATCATAAAAGGTAAAATATTTTTTGTTGTAATTTTCCAAATATTTGTACCTAAGCATTTTGAAGCTAAATTATATTCTCTATCACGTATAATTAAAACCTGCGTTCTAATAAAATACGCAATACCTAACCAACCTGTTACTGTTAATGCTAAAACAAAGCTCCAAAAACCAGAACCTATAACCATAACAAAAACAGAAATAAATAAAATATATGGAATATTGGCAATAACATTATAAATTTCAAGCATAATTGTATCAAATTTTTTAGAAAATCCCCAAATAGCTCCAACTATTACACCAATAGTCATATTAATTGCTGCACAAACAATAGCTAATGTTAAAGATGTTCTAGCACCATTCCAAATATAATCCCAAGTTGATTCACCATATTGGCCTGTTCCCATAAAATAATTAATACCAAAATAATAAAATGCTTTATCACCAGATAGATTCCAAGTATCAGGATACATTATGTTTCTATTTATGTTAGCATTTGTTATACTAAA
>CAJOQR010000097.1 GCA_905236965.1 uncultured Acholeplasmatales bacterium
AATAAAAACAAGAATAAAAAGCTTACGAATAAAAATGCAATTGCAACAAATAAAAATACAATGCTTATAACTTCATTTCTATCAACAAAATAATAATGGTATGCAAAAAAACCACAAATAATCGTTGCAATTAATGAAGAAATACAAAAAATTATTCTACGCAATTTAATCACCTCATCTTTGATATTATATCAAACTATGCTTTAATTGTAAATTAAAGCCATTTAAAATCAATTATAATTATATATAAAAATGGCCCTAAGATAGGGCCACTTCATTTTTTATAAAATATAAGATTATTCCTTTACAAATGGTAATAAAGCCATATGTCTAGCTCTTTTAATGGCAATAGCTAGCTTTCTTTGATATTTAGCAGATGTACCAGTTACACGACGAGGTAAAATTTTGCCTCTATCAGTAATAAATTTCTTTAATAAATCTACATCCTTAAAATCAATGTGTTCAATATGGTTTTGAGTAAAGTAACAAACTTTTTTACGACCACGTCTTTGGTCATTTTTACGATTTTGTTGCATAATTACATTCCTCCTTAAATTTTAAAATGGTAAATCATTATCATCAACATCTACATCAAAGCTTTTTGGAGCATTATCCTCATAATTTTCTTGATATGATTGTTGATATTGATTTTGTTGAGTTCCATAGCTTGGATTATTATATCCTTGATATGGGTTTTGTTGAGCTTGTGGCTGCTGAGCTTGATTTTGATCTCTTGGAGTTAAATTTTCAACTCTTTCAACTACAACATCAGTTGTATATCTCATTTGACCATCTTGTCCTTGAAATTGACCAGTTTGGATTCTACCTTCAATTAAAAGCATATTACCTTTTTTAACAAAGCGAGACATAAAATCTGCTTGTTGAGAAAAAGCAACACAGCTTACAAAATCAGCAACTCTGTTTCCTTGAGTATCACGTGTTTGTCTATCAACAGCAAGAGAAAATCTTAAATTAGGCATACCACTTTGTGTATAACGAATTTCAGGATCTTTAGTGATTCTTCCACTTAAAACTACTTTATTCATAAGTGTTTTACCTCCTAATTATTCGCCATCAACAACAACGATTTGACGGATAATCTTTTCGCTGATATTAGATACACGATTAAATTCAGCAACAGCTTCCTTTGAAGCTTCAACTAGCATCCATACATAGTAACCTTTCTTGTTACCTTTGATTTCGTATGCTAATTCTCTTAATCCCCATTCTTTTGTTTCTAAAATCTTAGCTCCATAATTAACAAATAAATTATTAACAGCTTCAACTTCAGCTTTTAATGAATCATTGTCTAAGTCAGAACGTAGAATGTACATTACTTCATATTTTTTCATTTCTATACCTCCTTTTGGACTTTCGGCCTAGCTTAAGCATTCTAGGCAAGGACATTTTATTCAAAATGCTTTGTAATTATATCATAGACAATTTATCAATTCAAGTTTTTTAATATATTTAAAAATAAAAGCGTCCGAAGACGCTTAAATTAAATAGTTTTTAAAGCTTGATCAAGATCATCAATTATATCATCAATATGTTCAGTACCAATTGATAATCTAATAGTATTTTTATAAATCCCAACAGATGCTAATTCTTCTTCTGTCATTTCTGAATGTGTTGTAGATGCTGGATGAATAACTAATGATTTAACATCAGCAACATTAGCTAATAAAGAGAATATTTTTAAATTATCAATAACCTTTTTAGCTTCAGCTTCTCCACCTTTTACTTCAAATGTGAAAATTGAGCCTCCACCATTAGGGAAATATTTTTTATATAATTTTTGTTGAACTGGATCTTTAGAAACACTTGGATGATGAACCTTTTCAACCTTAGGATTAGATTCTAAGAATTTAACAACCTTTAATGCATTTTCAACATGTCTTTCAACTCTTAAAGATAAAGTTTCTAAGCCTTGTAATGCAACAAATGCATTAATTGGAGAAATTGCAGCACCAGTATCTCTTAAAATAATAGCTCTAATGTAAGTTACAAATGCTTGAGGACCTACAGCTTTATAAAAAGATACACCATGATAAGATGGATTTGGTTCTACTAAATGAGGGAATTTACCACTCTTTTCCCAATCAAATTTACCACCTTCAACAATAACACCGCCTAAAGCTGTACCATGACCTACAATGAATTTTGTTGCAGAATGAACAACTATATCAGCACCATATTCAAATGGTCTTACTAAATAAGGTGATGCAAATGTATTATCAACAACAAGTGGAATATTGAAACTATGAGCTATTTTAGCAATAGATTCAATATCAATAACATCAGAATTTGGATTTCCTAATGTTTCAATAAAAATAGCTTTTGTATTAGGCTTAACAGCAGCTTTAATAGCATCTAAGTCATGAGGTGATACAAAGCTTGAATCAATTCCATAATTTTTCAATGTATATGCTAATAAATTATATGTTCCACCATAAATATTATTTGTTGCAAGAATATGATCTCCTGCAAATGCTAAAGCTTGTAAAGTATAAGTTATTGCAGCTGCACCAGATGCTACAGCTAAAGCACCAGCACCATTTTCTAATCTTGCAATTCTTTCTTCAAATACACCTTGAGTTGGGTTTGTTAATCTTCCATAGATATTTCCTGCATCTCTTAAGCCAAAACGATCTGCAGCATGATCTGAATTATTAAATACATAAGATGATGTTAAATAAATAGGAACAGCTCTTGCTCCTGTTGCGCTATCAGGTGATTCTTGACCTGCATGTAATTGTAATGTTTCAAATTTTAATTGTTTACTCATTTTTTATTTTCCTCTTTTTCTTTTTTATTTTTATTTTTGGAGAATTTTAAAATAGAGTCCCCATTCTCTTTAAATTTTTACAGTCACACATGTCAGATTGCATAAAACCATCCCCTTTTTTTATTATTCCTATGTGAAAACTAGGAATTATACATCTATGATATAGCTTTTAAATTAAAAAGTCAATAAAAATTTATAAAAAATATTAAAAAACTAACTAAAATTTATTCTGACAAATTTTGATAATTATTTAAATAATTATTTTAAATAGCTAAATCATTACTAATAAAAAGATCACTATATTTAGGATTTTTATTTAATCTTAAAATAAATATTACTGCCATAATAAAAGCAATAGAACCTGTTAAAGCATTAGATGAAAACATCGCAATACCACATGCTTCATAATCAATATGTAACCAATATATTGAAATCAAAAGCACAGGAATTCTAAATAAAAATAATTGTGACATAGATAAAGACATTGTAATCTTAGTTTTTCCAAAACCATAAAATATTGATAATCCAACAGCTTGAATACCTGTAAATACAATATCTAAGCATTCCCATTTAAATATATTAACAATCATTTCTTGATATTCTATATCATTTGGGGCAAAGAAATTAGCAATTTCACTTTTAAATATATAACACAAAATCATACCAATAGATGATAATAATATTAAATATATCATATTAATTACAAAAAATTTCTTTATTCTTCTTCCATTGGCATTACCATAATTTTGACTAACTATAGTAGATCCACCGTCTTCAAATGAATTAATCATATTAGTTAAAAGACCAGCCATAGTATTTGAAATACCTAAAGCACCAACACATTTTTTTCCATAAACACTTGATGCTATTGAATTTATATATACCTTACCAAAAGAAAATAAAAATCTTCCTATAAAAACAGGTAATGATAATTTTAATATAATTTTTAAATCTTTTTTATTAAAATTAAGCTCTTTAAATCTAATTCTTAAAATATTATTAGGCATAAATAAATAAAATAAACCAAAGAAAAATAAGAAAAGCTGAGCACATAAGGTTGCAACAGCAAGCCATGTAATAGTAACATTTTCAAAAGGACCAAAGGCAAATAAGGTTGTTAATAAAACTTTAATAAAAATAACGCCAAAATTTAAAACAAATATTTTAATTGTATTACCTTTTGATTTTTCTAATGCAATAAAGGTATTATTAATTGTTGTAATTGATAATATAGCTATTTGAACATAATAATATCCCATTGCATTTTGAATTGTTGTTTCATCTGTTTTTAACAATCTTAAAAAAGGAATTCCAATAGGAATAAAAAATAAAGTTACAATCGCAACAATTAAAGAAATTGAAAATAAGCAATTTGCACATCTTTTAGCTTCATTTATTTTATTTTCACCATAATATCTAGCAACTAAAATACCACCACCAGTAGCTAATGCACCACCAATAGTAGATATCATATTTTTAATTTGATCTAAAACAACAATATCTGCAGCATCACCTATATTAGCCTTTTGAACAACCATCATATCATATATACCATATAAATAATTACAAAGATTATATAATAATATAGGAACAGCTACTATTAATATTGTTTTCCATAAATTTCCATTTAATATAGATTCTCTTCTTTTAAAATTATCTTTCATAATATGTTGCATTTAATCACCTTCTAAATCACAACAAGTATTATAGTCTTATAATTTTATTTTTAAAGGAAAAAATAACACAATTTTTATATAATAAAATTCCCTTTATTCAAGGGAATTTTACATAGGATTAATATTATTATTTAATACTTTATATAAAGGATCATAAAGTAAAATTACACATAAAATATTACATAATATTAAAATAATATCAAAAGGTATATCAGCTAATAAATATGCAATAGGATCAATTTTAAATATAAAAATTGTACTAATAAAGAATAAAAATGAATAAATAATAGATGATATTGTAATTCCAATTGATAAAATAATTGTATTTTTGCCTTTTAAAAAATATCCAATAAGCATATTTATTTCATGTCCTATTAGCATAGGTAAAATAACTGTAGGAATAAAAGATGACATAAATAAATTATCTAATAATACATGTACTAAAACTATTAAGCTTGCCTTTTTAGGACCTAAAACAGCGCCATAAAGCATTATTAATATAAAGGTAAATTGAACATTAGGTATAAAACTTAAAAGCTCCTCTTGAACAAATAATAAAGCTGTTAAAAAAACCATTATACTAATATCTTTTATATTTATTGGAGTTATTTTAATAGATTTAATTAAATCAATTAAAAATAATACAATTATTGCTAAAATAATAATTATTAATATTGCAATAAAAGATATATATAAAATAGTATTTTCATCATTTTCTATTTTAATATTAGAATTATTTAAAACACTTGAATTATGTAATGAATCTCTTTCATTAATCGCAAAAATCATATTATTTTTTAATTCAATTCCATCAATTCCTGATGAAATTGATATTTCATCATAATTATTAAAATCAATTACCTCTTCATAGCTTTTACCATCTTTTAAATAAAATAATTCAAACCAAAGCCATGACGAAGAACCATCTGTTTCTATAGAAAAATCATCATTTGAAATACCCTTTAAATAATGACCATAAACTGTTAAATCATAATTTAAATTATAATTATCATTTATTAAATCAAATAAAGTATCATTTTTTTTATAATTTATTTTTTTATATGATTCAATGTTATCATCTTTATTATTTATTAAAACAATTATTGCTCCATCATCATTAGCCGTTGAATTATGCTTTCCTATTACAATAAATAATATTGTAATTAAGGATAATAAAATAATTGATGAAATTATTCTTAATATAGCTTTATGAGAAGATATAAACTTTATCCCCATAATCTCTTAAAACCTTATATGCCATAAGTGATGCATATATTTGTGGAGTAAAATTATCCTTTGAATTTTTAGTTGAATTATATTTTATAATTCCTAAATTTGAATCATAATAATTTTCAATCAATATTTCAATTATATCCTTATTAGAATCATTTTTATATTCTGCTTTTCTTGGATTTTCACCTAATGCAACATAAGGTAAAATAGCTAAAGCTTGTGATACAGCATTACCATAATCTTTTGCAATAAAAGGAGCTAATTCATTTTTATTTAAATCATTAAATTGAGCTAATGATGCAATTTGCCAAGCTAGGCCATCAATGCCATATTCTGTGCTTGCTCTATAAGATGATGAAATAATATTTTCAAGCTTAGTACTTGTAACATCTAAATATTTAGAAATACCTAATGTAAAAGAATATTCATATTCAGAATAATCTAAATAAACATCTTCTAATTCATTTATATATTTTTGATAAAATTCTTTAAAATTATTTAAATCAATTCCTAATCCTTTAGATGCAAAATAATATTTAGCAAATTGTGCTCCTTCTAATTTAGATAAATCATATGATTCTAAATCATTTTTTAAATTTGATGAAACATTTTTATAATTAAATATTTTATCATCATATGAATTCAAAACCATTAAATTAAGCCCAATAAAACTCCAAAAATCTGCAGTGCTAAAATTATTTTGAGTATAATCATCCATATTATTTAAATATTCTTTTAATTCATTTTTAGCATATGAATAAATTATTTTATCAACTAATATATCTAAATCATCAAATGTTCCATATCCAGATTCTAATGTATTAAAGCATTCAACTTGAAATTTAAAAGAATCACCATCATCAATAATAATCCCATCAATTCCAGTTGATGCTAATTTGTCATTTTCATATATTGCTATAAAATAATTATTATCAACTATAGAATTAGCTATACTTTCTAAATAAAAGCCGTATTCAGTTTCAAATCCATCAACTATAGTTACTTCTTTTAAATCATCTAATAAAGAACCACCTTTATTTATAATATTATCTTCAAAAATTTTCTCTCCATCTATATCTATAACTTCTACACTATATTCAATTTCTTCATTTTTATTATCACAAGAGTATGTGAAAAAAATTAAAATTGATAAAATAAATACAAAAATTAAATTATTTTTTTTCATCATCTAAAATCCTTTCTAAACAATTTACTAAGCCTAAAGCATCCTTTGTATAATAATCAGCTCCTATATTTTTAGCTATTTCTTCTGTTAATACAGCACCTCCAACTAAAATATGAGCCTTTGTATTATTTTTTCTTAATGCTTTAATTGTATCTTCCATTGAAATAACTGTTGTAGTCATTAATGCAGATAATCCTATCGCAAAAGGATGATATAAATTATCAGCTTCAACTACCTTTTCAATTGGAACATCCTTTCCTAAATCAATAACATTATAACCATAAGATTCAGCAACAACCTTGCAGATATTTTTACCTATATCATGAACATCGCCTTTTACTGTAGCCATAATGATTGTTGCTTTTGCCTCATTTTTCTTTGGGAATTTTTCACTAATTACATTAAATGCAACCTTTGCAGATTCTGCAGATGAAATAAGCTGTGGTAAAAATAAAATACCTTTATCATATAATTCACCTACATTAGTTAAGGCTTTAATTAAAATTTCATTAATTACATATATTGGATCATTTAATTCTAATTCCTTTAATGTTAAAGCTTTAACATCATTTTTTAATCCATTTTTTACTGCATTAAATAAATTTAATTCCTCATTTAATTTTTCTTTGTTTTCTGTTTTATTAATAACATTTATTACTTCAACATCTTTATATTTATTAATATAATTTGTTGAATTTTTATCAATAGATAATAATACATTATAAGCATCAATTGATGCTTTCATTTCTTCATCTAATGGATTCATAATAGGCATATTTAAACCTGCATACATTGCCATAGTTAAAAAAGTTTTATTTAATAAAGGCCTATAAGGCAACCCAAAGCTAACATTAGATACACCTAAGGCTGTTTTAACACCTAATGATTTTACTAATGTTAATGCCTTTAATGTTTCTTTTACTAAATCTTGTTCTGCAGATGCTGTTAATACTAATGTATCAATTATAATTCTTTCTTTATTAATTCCATATGATTTAGCTTTATTAATAATTCTTTTAGCTATATTTAATCTTTCTTCTGCTGTTTTAGGCACACCATTTTCATCTAAAGCTAAGCCTAAAACAACTGCGCCATATTTTTTAGCAATAGGAAATACTTTATCCATTACTGCTTCTTCACCATTAACAGAATTAATTAATGGAATACCATTATAATATCTACATCCTAATTCTATTGCCTCTTTATTAGATGAATCTATTTGTAAAGGTAAGCTACAATATTCTTGAATATTTTTAATTGCATCTACCATTACCTTAGCTTCATCTATTTTAGGAACGCCTACATTTAAATCTAATAAATCAGCATTTGCTTCTTCTTGCTTAATTGCTTCTTTAACTAAATAATCATAATTTTCATCAATTAATGCTTGCTTTAATTTTTTCTTTCCAGTAGGATTTAATCTTTCACCACAGATAACTACATTATCTATATCAACAATTTCTGTAGGTGAATTAATTAATGTTTTATATGGATTATTTAATTTTTTAACTATAATTCCTTTAAATTTAGATATTCCATTAATAAATGATGGATCAGTGCCACAGCATCCGCCTACAATAGCTACACCCATATCAATAAATTTTTTTATATATTCTTCAAATAAAGGATATTCTAAATTATAAAATGTTTTTCCATTTTTTAAAGTAGGAAGTCCTCTATTTGGTTGAACTATAATAGGCTTATGAGCGTTTTCTACAAATTTTAAAACAATAGGGTATAATTCTTCAGGCCCTAATGAGCAATTAACACCTAAAGCATCAACTCCTAAGCCTTCTAATGTATTAATTACAACCTCAGGAGTTGAACCTGTAAGTGTTCTTCCACTTTTATCAAATGTCATAGTTGCAAAAACAGGCTTATTTGAATTTTCTTTAACAGCTAATATAGCCGCTTTTATTTCATATAAATCAGAAAATGTTTCTAATATATATCCATCAACTAAATCCTTAGTTATTAATACAATTTCTTTAAATGCTTCATATGCATCATCAAAATCCAAATTACCTATAGGCTTTAGCATTCCACCAGTAGGTCCTATATCAAACATTACATATTTATTAACACATCTTGCATTAGAAATTGCTTTTAATGCTAAATCTTTAATATCATAATTACAATGATATTTAATTTTATTTAAACCAAATGTATTAGTTGTTATAAAATCTGCAGCAGAATATGATTTATGAATATCTATTATATCTTTTTCATAAAGAATATTTAATTCTTCTGGAACAAAATCTGAAAGTCCCTTTTTTTCGATTTCAGAACCCATTCCACCATCAAAAATCAATACTTTTTCTCCTAAGTCGTTGAATAACATTTCCTTTTCTCCTTTATATATTTACAATTACCTTTAAAATTGCATGCACCACATTCTTTTTTATTTGTTTTACCTATACCTATAATTCCACACATAGTTTTAAGTGGAACCATTAAATTAGAATCTAATATTTCAACTCCTATTTTTTTATGATCAATATATTTAAATATTTCTTTTATATCCTTTATATCTGTACCTTGATATCCTGGACAAAATCTATAGGTTCTAGGCTTTTTTAAATTAGCTTCTTCAAATTCATCAGCCATATATTCTAAATATGCATTGGATGTTGCATCAAAAATAACCATTTTTTCTAAATCAAATTTTGAATAATATTGGCATCTATCATCTATTCTTTTACCTAATGTAGTTAAGCATAAATAATAAGATTCTGTTTTATCTAATAATTTTTTATAAGCCTCATTATTATTTAAAAAATCTAATTTATAATCAAATTCAGTATATATATATTTAAATTGCTGTAGCTTTTCTATTTCTTTTAAACAATCATTTATTTTTAAATCGATTTCATCATTTCTTATAATATGCTTATAGCCTAAATATGAATAAACTAGATTAATAAATTTAGAAGTATTCATCAATGACATTTTCTAATCTCTTAAATACTTCTTTTGCAGTTTCAACATTATTCATAACATAAAGATGAATACCAGGAGCTCCTTTAGCTAAAAGATCCATTATTTGATAAACTGCATAATTATAGCCTAGCTCTTTAAATGATTTAGGCTTATCCTTATAAAATTCAAGCATATTACGATAATTTAAAGGAATTGTTGATCCACATAATATTTTTGTTTTAGAAATAGATTTAGGTGATGTTAAAGGCATAATACCAGGAATTATAGGAGATTTAATTCCTATTTTTCTTGCTTCATTAACTAAACGATAATAATATTCATTATCAAAAAATACTTGAGTTATAAAAAAGGTTGCACCCTTTTCTTCTTTCAATTTCATATATTTTAAATCTTCATATAAAGAATCACTTTCATTATGTCCTTCAGGATAACATGCGCCAACAAGATTAAAATCATATTTAGAATTAATATAATCCATTAAATCAGTTGCATGCTTAAATGTTTTACAATATTCAGCGCTATAATCAATTGGCTTATCTCCTCTTAAGGTTAAAATATTATCAATATTATTTTCCTTTAATTGCTTACAAACATTATCAACATCCTCATAACTTGAAGGTCCACCAGTTAAGTGAGCTAATGCTTCTATATTTAATTCATTTTTTAAAAAAGATGCTATATCCACATTTCCTTTTGAATTAGAACCCATTGCTCCATATGTAACAGAAATAAAATCTGGATTTAATTTTTTTAATTCTGCTAAAACAGCTTTTGTTTTATCTAAATCATCATATCCTTTTTTAGGAGGGAATGTTTCAAACGATAATGTTCTTTTATTCTTTAAAATCTCATTAATACGCATAATTTTTTCTCCATATAATTTTTAAAATATTTATAATATTATATCATCCTTTTTAATTATAGAATAATATATATTATTTTTACTTTGAAATAGATTTTATCTATGGTAAAATTAAAATGGTGATGAAATATGACATTAAAACAATTAGAATATATCTGCAAGGTTGCTGAAATAGGAAATATAACCGATGCTGCAAATGAATTATTTATAGCACAACCTTCTTTAACACACGCAATTATTGAATTAGAAAATGAAATGAATATTACTATATTTTCTAGAACAAATAAAGGTGTTACTATAACAAATGAAGGTGAAGAATTTTTAGCTTACGCAAGACAAGTCTTAGAACAAGCTAATTTATTAAATGAAAAATATAAAAATGAAAAATATAGATCTCCTAAATTTTCAGTTTCCTGTCAGCATTATTCCTTTTGCGTAACAGCATTTGCTGATACAATAAAAGAATTTGATTCAAACCAATATGATTTTACAATTAGAGAAACACAAACACATGAAATAATTGAAGATGTATATAACTCTAAATCAGAAATAGGAGTTTTATATTTATCAAATAAAAATAAAGAAATTATAACAAAGCTATTAAAGAAAAATGATTTAGTTTTTTATAATTTATTTAAAGCTACACCTCATGTTTTTATTAGTAAAGATCATCCTTTAGCAAATAAAAAAATAATAACAATTGAAGATTTAAAGCCATATCCATATTTAACATATGAGCAAGGAAATTATAATTCCTTTTATTTTAAAGAAGAATTTTTATCTACAATAGATGTTGATAAAAATATAATGGTAAGAGATAGAGCAACCTTATTTAATTTAGCTGTATCATTAAATGGCTATACAGTATCAAGTGGAATTATATTAAAAGATGTTAATGCATCTTCTATTATAGCAAAACCACTTCTATATGATGAAATAATGGAAATAGGCTATATTAAAAAAAAGAATGTTACATTATCTAATTATGGTAATGCATACATTAAATATATAATGAATTATTTAAAATAATAAACGAAAATTCCTCATTCAGATGCATTAAAATCATCTTAAAATGAGGAATTTTATATTTAATATTGTTTTTAAATAGCTTACGCTTAATAATTGACTATATTCCAATTATATCAATAGGACAATAATATACTTCATCATTAATAGGAAATACTTTATCACATGATGCAATTACTAAACCAACATTTATGTTTTTGCCATATTTTTTTAATAAGTTAAAATTTTTCTTATTACTAACTGGATTAATACCTTTTTTAATTTCTATAGGATAAATTGAATCAAAGCTATCTATTATCAAATCAACTTCATATTGATTCCTATCCCTATAATAATAAATACAATCTGAGTTTTTATAAGAATTATAGTATGATTTTATAATTTCAGATACTACATATGTTTCATAAAAATTTCCTGCAAAAGTGCTTTTTTCAAGAATTTCTGATGATGGTATACCACATAAATATGAAGCTAGTCCTGTATCCATAAAATATAATTTAGGCGTTTTTACTATTCTATCAGAAATATTTGCTAAAAATGGATATAATAATTTAATTATTCCAGATGTTTCAAGAATAGATAACCAGTTTTTTACAGTCCTTGCATCTATTCCTACACTTCTTGATATTTCCGAATAATCAACTTGACAAGCAGTTCTTAAAGCTATATATTTCATAAAATTAATGAACGTTGTTTCTTTATCAGGAGATATTATCTTTCTAACATCTTTTTCTAAATATGTTAAAAGATATGACTTAAAAAACATTTCTCTATCTAATTTTTTTGATATATATTCAGGCATACCGCCTATATATATATCTTCAAAAATCTCTTTTCTAGATCTATAATGAGTTAATTGCTTACCTTTTTCTAATAAAATATTAATATCAGGGTTAAAATAATTACCACATCTTCCTTTTATTTCATTGTATGAAAGAGAAGCCAAATTAAAAATACAAGTTCTACCAGCCAAAGATTCAGAGACCACCTTTTGTAATTCAAATTGATTAGAGCCTGACATAATATAAAGAAGTTCATTTTCACCAGTTTTAACCCATTCCTTCTTTTTCTCATCGATTACAATTTTTATCTCTTCTAAAATAATTGGTGCTTTTTGTATTTCATCAATTACTAGCGGTGTTGAATAATATTTCAAAAATCCCTTAGGATCTTTTAAAGCATAATTCCTAATATCAATATCATCTAATGATACCTTTTGTATTTCAGGAAATAATTCATCAATTAATGTAGATTTACCTACTTGCCTTGAACCATATATTGTTATGGAAGCAAATTGTTTAGATGCTTCTATTATTTTATTTTCAATATTTCTTTTGATATACATAATTATTAACACCTCAATTCACCAATATTATATAACATAAGATTTTAAATATCAACATTTTTGACATAGCAATGCTGTTTTTGCCTAAATTTATAAAATACCTACTTAATCATTAGTAATTTTAATACATCTAAAAAACACGTTATCTTAGCTTGAGATAACGTGTTAATCATACAATTTTATTATTTTATAAATTCTGGAATTGTATTAAATAATTTATCATATTGATTATTATATTTTTTATTTATTATTTTTTTTGGAAAGCTAAAATCAATATTTCTTATTTCATTATGACAATCAGAAGATATAAAATCAATTAATTCATTTTTTAATAAGAATTTTAATATTTTTTTATAAGCTTTTATTTTAAAAATTGATGTATTAACTTGAATTAATCCACCATTTGATTTAATTTTTTTATAATCATCAAAATTCAAATAATTATATCTTTCAATATGTGCAACAATAGGAATATATCCTTTAATATTTAAATCATAAACAATATCTGAAATATTAGTTTTCAACTCAGTTGAAAATTCAACTAAAATATATTTTGAATTATTCATTGTTAATAATTCATTATTTTCAATATCTATTATCATATTAGGATAATAATATATTTCAGATCCTAAATAAAAATCAATATTATAATTTTTAAAATCATTTTTAAATTGATTAAATAATTCAATTAATTCATTTGTTCTTTTTAATTCTTCATTTTGATGAGGTGTTAAAATAATTTTATTTATATTATTTTTTAAAGCTTCATCCAATAAATATTTTGATACGTCTATTGAAGATGAACCATCATCAACACCATATAGAATATGTGTATGAATATCTACCATTATTTTCTATTACCATAGTCATAATATGAATAAAAGCTTTGAGTTGAATGAACCTTAGTAACATTAATTCCAATTACATTTGCACCAACATCATTTAATTGATTAATAGCAGCTGCAATTTCTTTTTTCTTTCCTTGATTTATCGCAACATTAAATACAACTGCATCAGAAAATTTAGAAACTAGCGATGCATCATTACATGCACCTAATGGTGGTGTATCAATTGCTATAAAATCATAATCATTTTTTAATTCATCAATTAATTTTTTTAATTTTTCTGATTCTAAAATTGTTATAGGATTTAAAATATCCTTTCCTACAGTAATAACATCAACATTAATATCTGTATGCTTAATTAATTGATCCTTTGTTATTGAACCATCTAAATATTCAACAATTCCATTTCCTCTTTCTAACTTAAAAACCTTATGAACACTTGGTTTTCTTGTATCTAAATCAATTATCAATGTCTTTTTTTCATTATGAGCTAAAGTATATACAAAATTTGAGCATACAGTTGTTTTTAATTCATTTGAAATAGATGATGTAAACATAATAACCTTATAAGGTTTATCAACATTAGCAAATTTTATATTTGAAATAAGTCTATTATAAGGCTCATAATTTTTAATAGTTGGTTCGATTAATGCATATTCATCATTTTTTGCTTTATCATCAACTAATGTATTTAATATTGGAAAACCAAGCATTTCAATTTCTTCAATAGTTTTATATTTATTTGATGCAAATTCTTTTATAAAAACAATAACTAATGATAAAACTAATCCACCTAAAAAAGAAACAATTAAAAATAATTTTTTATTAGGAGAATCATAACTAGAATTTAGGGTTTGATATCCTACCAAATTACAATCTAATTTATCATTATTATCAATTCCTAAATCAGTTGAATTAGCAGAATATCTTACTACTTCTTCAACAATATCATTTACTAATTTTTTAGCATTATCTCCATTTCTATCCTTTACAGTAATATATACAAAAATGGATGTTGATGAAAAAGATGTTGATATTTCATTAGCCAATTCACCTTTATTAATTATGTCTTGATTTTTTTCTTCAACAGCAGATAAAATATGTTCAAATTTAACATATTCAGCAACAGATGTAACATACCTTAATGCAGTAGATGAAGCTGTTGATTGTTCTGATATTGTTGATTCTCTATCAGAATCAGTAAACTTAACCATAATTTTTGCAGTTGCTTTATATTTTGGCTTTGCTATACCATATGTGTAAGATGTACCAAAAATAAACACAATAGCAGTAACAATAATAATTAAAATCCAGTTTTTCTTAATAACCCTCATAATATCAGATAAACTGATAGATTTATTATTATCATTAATAATTGTTTGATTTTTATTATTTTCCATTGTCTAAAACCTCCAACAATAAACAAAAATCATTTTATTATATTATATTGTATTTTATTTATAAATTCAAATTAGAAATTATAACATTAAATTTATAAAATAAATTATATTAATTTAAAAAAATAATTCATTGATTTTTGTTAAAAAAAGTTATAATATAAGTGTCGAAAGACATTAGCGTGTAAATAAAGGTAAACGAGAAGAGGATGCTTGCAACATCCTCTTTTCTCATTTTAGAAAAATCAATTTCAAATAATATTCTAAATAAGATTACGCTCATATTAAATTAATATAATTTCTTTTTGAAGAAACAATAATATTTAAAACAATCTCTTTTGTACTTTCATTAACCTTATAAAAAATTATATTTTGTTTACAAATAATAGCTCTATACCCTTGTTTCGCGATAGGCTGATATCTTGGTATAACACCAATATATGGAAAATCTTTTAAGTTGCTAATTTCTTTTTCAAGATAATCTAAATATTCCTGTGCTTCTTTTTTAGAAAAAGAATCTCTAATATACATAATAATATCAATAAGCTGATCATTAAATTTATCAGTTCTTATAATTTTATAACTCATTATAGTTCAAGCTTCTTTCTAATATCAGTAAA
>CAJOQR010000098.1 GCA_905236965.1 uncultured Acholeplasmatales bacterium
ATTACTGGTATACCAAAGACAATGGTAATACATTTTTTAAAGAATAATATGATTCTTTAGCTTTTGTACTAGTCAATAGAGAGGATATATGATTATTTTACGGCCTGGAAAACAATAATAAAAAGGATGAAAATATACAATTTATAGTATAAATTCATCCTTACTTTTTACTTTTTAAGTGTTTTTAAAAATATATTTTTCTTTTCTTGATCATAGTGCTTTCTCATATTAGTTTCTGTTGTTGGAATCTAATATGAATTATGTACAATTCTATCCATTATTGAATCTGCATGTGTGCCTCCACCTAATATTTTATGCCACTCTCCTTTTGAATATTGGCTTTTAAATATTGTTGAATTAACAACAGTTCTCATTTCAAATAATTCAAAAATTTCATCATCTCCTCGTATAATATATTTGTATTAATTATTTAATGATGTTAATACATAAACATCTATTTAATATCCAATAAATATTGAATATATGTTAATATTATTTTGATAACACTGTAGACTATTTTATTTCTCCTTACAGTATGACTGGTTTAGAAAGGAAATAGCTACAGTTTTTAATTCTATATCTTAGTGTTTTCCAAGCTGTAAAATAATCAGTTATACCTTGTTTTTTTGTTTATGATATATTTTTTATGACATAGTATTATTTATATGGTATAATAAACAAAAAAGTTTAACGATTTTAATGAATTTTAATATGTTTGGAAAGGTGGTAATATATATGGATGTATTATTTATTATCATTAGTTTAGTAGTTTTAGCAATAGAGATATCAATGGTTGTTTTTTTATCATTTAAAATAAAACGATATCATCGATTAACTTTGAAAGATACTATAGTTTATCCAGTAGTTATATTATTGTCAATTGTTACCTTAATTATTGCGAAAAGCTATTATTTAGAAGAATCAGGTTTTAATGTAATTGCTTCATCATTAAAAGATAGTGTTAGTATTGTTGCTTTATCAATAAATACTAATGTTTTTGATGGTTTATTACATCATTCTGCATTGGCTTCAAAGTTTATTTTAGCAATTTATATTGGTGAGTATATAGTATCAGCATTAGCATTATTAAGTATTTCTATTTCTTTGCTCCATGTTTCTTTCTGTAATATTGTAAGAAAATGTAAAAATTTGTTGTCAACTGAGAATAAAGAGGTTGATTATATTTTAGGTTTCAATGATGATGCTAAAGAATATGTAAAAGCATATTATAAAAAGTATGTGGAAGATTCTAAGTTTAAAAATAGATATCATCGTCTAGTTGTATTATTAGATTCATCTGTTTTGAAAAATTTTGAAAATGAAAAATTTTTTTTACATAAATATAAGACTTCATATAGTACAAGACCATATAGCTATAAAAAAGACATTATAAAAACTATAAAAAGACTTACTTTTGGTAAAAGAACAAAAAGAATTATTACATTTATTGATGATGATAAGCAAAACTTTTTATTTGTTAATGAAGCTTTGAATTATGTCGATAAGCATAATGATAATGTTAAATTTATAATAGTTGCTAATACTTCCCAGGGAAATTTTTTAAAAAATATTATCTATGAATTCGATTCTAATAAGGGAATGCTTGATAAAAGTAAGGGAAGAATAAATATTTTTAATAAACACGATCTTATTTCTTTAGAATTTATTAAGAATCATAATTTTGCAAAATATTTTCCTAAAGAATATGTTAATAAAGATTTAACTATTACTGATTGCGATATTAATGTGTATATGTTTGGATTTGGAAATGTAAATCAAGCATTATTGAGAGATATTCTTATAACAAATCAATTTGTACAAAAAGAAAAGATTGGTGATAATTATAAACTGCTTCCAAAAAGAATGAATGTTGAAGTATATGAATCTAAATTAAAAATAGAAAGCCTAGAATTATTTAACGGTATTTTGAAATATAATAAGAGTAAATATGATAATCCAGATAGATTTCTTGAATTGCCAGAAGATTATATTTCATATGTCAAGTTGAATTCGAATGTTTCTATATATGAAGATAAATTCATTAATGAACTATTTAATAGAATAAAAGAAAAAGCTAATAGCGGAAAGAAGCAAATTAATTATTTTATTATTTCTTTGGATTCGGATTTTGTAAATTGTAATGTAGCAAAGAGATTAAAAAGTAATTTTGACCATATTGAAGGTACTAGAAACACATATTTTATTCGCTTAAAAGAAGATTTGTATGATATCGAAGAAAATATAGTTTCATTCGGAAAAACTAAAGATGTTTTATCATATGATAATATAGTTGGAAACCATATATATGATATAGCAAATTTATTCCATTATTATTATGAAGATAAAAAAGACTATGCAAAAGAGAGCACTCCTATAGAATTTAAATCTAATTTTTATAATGTCGCTAGTTTATACTTTAAATTATCATTATTATATCTACTAAAAGATGATAATGATAAATATGATATTGATACATTAAAAAAATTAATGGATAAATATAAATTACCTAATGAATTTAAGCAAATTAAAATAAATGAAACAAAAACTAATTTTTATGATAGCTTATGTGATGACTCAACAAATGAATTATTTGATATAAGAGATGTTTTTGCTTTTATTGAGCATGAAAGATGGAATGCTTATGAATTAAGTCAAGGAGCATTACCTATGAGTAAGGAATATTGTGAAAAACAATTAAAGAATATATGTGAATCATTCATTAATAAAAAACAAGAAGAATTAAGTAAATTATTTTGTAAATATGATAAAGAAAAAAATAATTATATAATTAAATTTAATAAAACAATTGATGAATTATACCATTTTTGTATAACCACTAATCATGGTTTAAAAGAATATTATTTTTATATATCAAAAATATTTAGTGAATATATAAAAAAATATAATTTGACAAATATTACAGCAAATGCCGATGTTATATTTTATGATTATAAATATATGGATGTAGTAAAAAAAGATATTTTAAATGGATGTGAAATGAAAGTTCTTTATGATGAGTTAAATGAATTTTTATCTAATGAAAACTAATAGATACAATTAAATGCAAAAAGGAAGAGTGTTAACACTATTATTGAATTATTAACACTTGCAAATGAAAGTGATGATGATATAACAATTTATATTAATTCACCTGGTGGTTCAGTAGTAGATGGTTTAGCAATTTATGATACTATGAATTTGATTAAACCAAATGTTACAACAATAGTTATAGGACTTGCAGCATCTATGGGATCATTTTTATCTTCAAGTGGAACAAAAGGAAAAAGATATGCTCTTCCTAATTCTGAATTTTTAATTCATCAACCATTAGGAGGAATCAATATAAGCCAACAATCAGATGTTCAAATATTAGCAGATAACATGAAAAAAACTAGAGAAAAATTAGAAAAAATTTTGTCAATTAATACTGGAAAAGATATAAAAACTATTCATAAAGATTGTGAAAGAGATAAATATTTAACTGCTGAAGAAGCATTAGAATATGGTTTAATTGATGAAATAATTTCTAAAAAATAATAATTATTAATTTATCTAATAATTTTAAGGAGTGAGGCTAATGCCAACTACAAATAAAATATTAAAAAAATGTGAACATTGCGGAAATGAAAATTATTACGATGTAGTTGAAACATTATTATCTAGGGGTAAGCCAGATTTAGATACGAGGCCAGCACCTCCTAAAAGGTATGCAATTAATTATGAAATAGAGCGATGTAATAAATGTAATTTTTCAAATATTGATATAGAAAGAAAAATTGATTTTGATGAAGATGTTTTAACAAGTGAAATTTATAATAAAATTTTAAAGTCTGATTATCCTGAAATTGCTAAAAGCTATATGTTAGCATCAGTAATTTATGAAAGTGTTAATAATTATAATATAGCTGCACAATTAATGTTAAATGCATGTTGGGTTTTAGATGATTGTAAGAAAGATGCTAAAAAAGCAAGAA
>CAJOQR010000099.1 GCA_905236965.1 uncultured Acholeplasmatales bacterium
GTCATGCCCAATTTTCTACCTAAGATTCCCTTAGCCATTTGAAATTTTCCTCTTTTCCTTATAATTTTAAAATAATTACTTCTTTAATACGATATCTACACCAGAAGGTAGATCAATGTGCATTAAAGCATCAATAGTCCGTGGAGTTGGATCCACGATTTCGATTAATCTCTTGTGTGTTCTTCTTTCGAATTGCTCACGAGAATCCTTATTAACGTGAGGTGATCTTAAGATTGTGAAGATTTCTTTTTCTGTAGGTAGTGGAATAGGACCATTAACTACTGAACCTGTCTTCTTAACACTATCAACAATTTTCTTTGCTGATAAGTCTAATAATCTGTGATCATAAGATTTTAAACGAATTTTAATTTTGTCTTTTGCCATTTTTATAAACTCCTTTCGCCTATAATCGTTGTATAGACTTGCTCCATGAGAAAACCCGCCACACTGTATGACAACGCTTTTCGGTGTGTCGGCAACCTCCCACTTCACTGCCTTTATGCTCGATATAGAGCCTTTTTAATTATATCTCAAACAATTTCAATAATCAAGCATTATTTTTATTATTTTTTTATTTAAAAAAGATAAGGTTTTAAACTCATCCCTTTAACATAAATAAAATAGATAATAATAATTATTTTCTTTAAGACATAAAAAAGGAGTTGTTAAAAACTCACAACTCCTCATATTTTAAAAATGAAAAAATATTAATGGAAAATAATTAAATTTTTCTAATCTTACCATTTAGCCCATGAAGAAGGACATAAGAACCATCATTTTTATTTTCGGCTAATTGCTTTGCATATTCTAATGCTTCAGCTTGAGTATCAAATAATTTAATTACTTTATCTGATCCTTGAATAAATACCTTCCATTCTCTTCCATCATTGTCTCTTTTTGAAACATGATAAACGGTTTTTGATGCTTTTGTTACTTCTGTTTTTGTTTTTTTCTTTTCAACTTTTATAGCAGTAGGCATTTTTTTACTCTCCTTTTTTTTATTTTTGGCCCAATAAGTCTTTTATTTCCTCATCAGACATACCACTATCTTTTAATAATTTGATATAATCATCAGCATTTTCACCCAATAAATTTTCTGTTGAAAATGGATTACTAGATATTTGTTCGCTATTAGTATCTGCTTCAGCATCTTGAGATGGTGTTTGTGGTTGTTGCTCAGTTTTTTTAACAACTACCTTTTTAACAATTTTCTTTTTAACAATAGGTTTAGATTCTTCTTTAGGCTCTAAAACTTCTTGTTTTACTTCATCTTCTGCTTTTTCTATAGATACATCTTTTGCCTCAACTTCCTTTTTTAGAGCAGGACGTTTTTTAATAACTACTTTTTTGATAACCTTTCTCTTTTTAACCTCTTCATTAACAACAGCTGCTTTTTCAACAGGAATTCCAAGCATTTCTGCAATTTCTTCATCTGTCATATCGCTATCTTTAAGCATTTGAATATAAGCATCAGCTGCATCATCAAGCATATTTTCTGCTTGTTGATATTCATCAAGTGTTAAACCAATATTTGAATTTTCTAAAGTTTCTGATTCTTCTTGTTCTTCAGTTGCTTCTTCAATTGGTTCTTCAACTTCTATAATATTACCATCATCATCAAAATATGTTACTTTATTAGTTTTAACTCTTTTTTCTTCAGGAATTATATCATCAATATTAGATACAACTGCTGAAGAATTTTCTTCATCTTTTGATTCTTCTTGTTCTTCTATTTCAGAAATCGATTCTTCTTGAACCATAGCATTTTCTTCTAATTTTGCTTCTAATTCTTCAGTTCTTTCTTCTTGTTCAACTTCAGCTTTTAAAGTTGGTTCTTCTAATTCTTGTTCATCTATTTTTTCTAAAGTAGAATCTGGTTCTTCATTCTCATCAATTAATTCTTCAGATGCATTTTCTAAAGTTTCTGATTCTTTTTCTTGTTCTTCTATTTCAGAAATTAACTCTTCTTGAACCTCTGCATTTTCTATAGCATCTTCTGGCACAACTTCTTCAGTTGTTTCTTCTGTTTTTTCTTCATCAGAAACTGGTTCTTCTTGCTCTTCAACTACTTCTTCAGTCGTTTCTTCAATTGAATCTTTTTCAATATTATCTAAATTATCAGATGAATCTAGAGGTTTAATATTTTCTTCAGATACTTCTTCTTTTGATGCATCAATTAATTCATCTTCTTTTAATTCTCTATCTTGCTTTATATTATCTTCTTGATTTATAATTTCTTCATTCTTTTCTAAAACAGCATCAGATGAATTTTGAATTACATCTTTAATCTCTTCTTCTTTTATTTCTTCTTTTAAATCAGGCTTAACAGCTTGAGGTCTATTTATTCCTGGTTTTATAGCTTGAGGTCTATTTATTCCTGGCTTTGCTAAAGTAGGCTTTGAAAGCCCTGGTTTAATTGGTCTTTCAATATTTTTATCATCAGCCTTACCTAATATTTTAATAGATGTTGGCCTTTCAATATACATATCATCTTCTGTTGATGATGTTGGTTCTTTAGAAGATATTTTTACATATTGCTGATTACCTTCTTGAACAATAGTTTCAGTTGGTTCAAAATTTTCTTTTGAATCTTGTTTTTCTTCAACTACATCTTCTTTTTTAACAACTTGTTGAGGCTTTCCTGCAACAACTCTTTTAACTGTTACTTTTTTTATTTGTTTTGGTGCATCAATGTCGGCAGTTTCGCTTTTTGATGCAGTAATAGATTGAACTAAAGCATCCATTTTTTGAGCTTTAGCAACTCTTGGGTCTTCAGTTTGTTTTGAAGCAACAGGTTTTTTTGTAACTGTTGGCATTAAAAACACCTCCTTTATGTCAGTTTAGACATAACTCTCATAATATTATAACAAAAACACAATTTTTTTTCAAAGAAAAATCAATTTAACATTATAAATCAATTATTATAATCGTTAAAATAATTACAAATCATTTTAAATTGCTCTAATTTTTCTAATCCTCTAATATCTAATACAATTCTTACTTCTTGATTCATTTGAGTTAAATTAATGTTTTTATATTTATTTGTTAGCATAAATAATTTTTCTCCATTTAAATTTGCTGATTTTTCTTTTGTAAATATAAATGAAGTAAATCCTTTACCCTCTTCTATTTTATATATATCTAATTCTTTACAATAATTATTCATTAATTTTTCATAAATATAGGTCAATAAATCATTTTCAACTAATCCAAATCTATCTTCTAATTCATCAATTAATTCATAAGCATCTAAAACACTTTTTAGTTTATCGATTTTTTTATGAATATAAATTCTAGCATCGTCATTATCAACATATGATTTTTTAATTGTTCTAGATGCTTTAGGTAGTGTTAAAGAAGAATCAAGCTTCTTTTCTTCTTTTTCTTCTTTTTTATTTATTTCTTCATCTAATAATTTTAAATACATATCTATACCAATAGATTCAATAAAGCCAGATTGCTCTTCACCTAAAATATCTCCTGCCCCTCTTATAGATAAATCACGCATAGCTATTTTAAAGCCAGAACCTAATTCATTAAATTCTTTAATTGTTTCTAATCTTTTTTCAGCAGCTTCATTTAATATCTTTCTTGGTTCATACATTAAATATGCATAAGCTATTTTAGATGATCTACCAACACGACCTCTTATTTGATACATTTGTGATAAGCCTAATCTATCAGCATCATGAATTATTAATGTATTTGTTTCTGGTATATCAATACCTGTTTCAATTATTGTTGTACATAATAATACATCATATTTTTTATCAATAAATTTAGAAATAACATCCTCTAATTCATCTTTTCTTAATTTTCCATGGCCAACACAAATTTTTGCATGAGGAACCAATGATTTTAATTTATCCTTCATCTCTAAAATAGATTCAGTATAATTATATAAATAAAAGACCTGGCCACCTCTTGCTAATTCCTTTGTTATAGCATCAGCAATAATTTTATCATTTCTTTCTAAAACATATGTTTGAATAGGATATCTATTTTTAGGTGGTGTTTCAATCATTGATAAATCTTTAATACCCATAACTGACATTTGTAGAGTTCTTGGAATAGGTGTTGCAGTTAATGTAATACAATCAACATCAATCTTTAATTCTTTTATTTTTTCTTTATGAGTTACACCAAATCTTTGTTCTTCATCAATAATTAATAAACCTAAATTTTTAAATTTAACCTCATCTGATAAAGCTCTATGTGTACCTATTAATATATCAACAGAACCTCTTTTTGTATCTTCAATTATCTTTTGTTGTTCTTTTAAAGGAACATATCTAGATAAAAGCTCAATTCTCATACCATAAGATTCCATTCTATTTTTAAATGTATAATAATGCTGTCTTGCTAAAATAGTTGTAGGCGCAAGCAATAACACTTGCTTTCCACCACTCATTACCATTTTAAATGCTGCCCTTAAAGCAACCTCAGTTTTTCCATAACCAACATCACCACAAATTAATCTATCCATTGGTCTTGTTGATTCCATATCTCTTTTAACTGCATCAACCGCAAGGCTTTGATCTTTAGTTAATTCATAATCAAATTCCATTTCAAATTTAGCTTGTTCAACAGTATCTATAGGACATGCAAAGCCTTTAGCTTGTGCTCTTTTAGAATAAATAGCTAATAATTTATCAGAAATATCATGTATTCTTTTTCTTGCTTTAGCTTTTGTTCTTGCCCATTCTGTAGTTCCTAAATTATTTAATTTTATTCCTTCAACATCAGCTGATGCATATTTCATAATATTAGATATTTGCTCTAATGGTATATATAAAGCTGATGAATTGGCATATAAAATATGTAAATAATCTCTTTCAATATCTTTAGTTTTTATAGTTTTTATACCTAAATATTTACCTATACCATAATTATAATGAACAACATAATCTCCTATTATTAATTCATCATATTTATTTATCTTTATAGCATTTTTATAAATTGATTTATATTTAACAATTTTATGATTAGAACTTGATTCAAATAATGTTTCTTCATTAATAATTATTAAATGCTCTAATTCCATTTCAAAAGCTGGGTAATCACCATGCATTATATTAATAAAATTAACCTTAGCCTTTAAAATATCATTTATTTCATTAACAAATACTTCATTATCAAGTAAATATCTAATTAATTTTTTATATCTACTATCATCCTTTATAAAAACAATTAATAAATTATCCTTTTTTATATTTAAAAAATCATCCATTATTTTTTTAGGAACACCATTATAAGGTAAAATATCCTTAGAAAAAACATCTAAATCAGCTACATTTAAGCTTCTTAAGCCTTCTATTTCAACATTCGCAATATTTTCAATCTTTAAAAAGGATTCAAAATGCTTCATATTAAATAAGCTTTTACTACCTATTCTTGCAGCATAATCGTTTAAATCTAAATCTAAATTAGAAAACATTTCTTTTGATTTAATTGGATCAATTAAATATATTTTTTTATTATTAGAATAATCAAAAATAGTTTTTAAATCATCCTCAAAAAAACTCATATATCTTGATAATGAATCTAAGTCATTATGATTTTCTAATTTAAATAAATCATTTTTTATATTATCAATTTCAATTTGTGATAAATCATAATCTGAAAAATAAGCATTAATTTTATCTTTTGCATAATTAAATTCTTTTTTTGAATATATAAATTCTGTTACAGGTAAAATTTTTATTTCATCTATTTTTTTAATTGATCTTTGATTAACAACATCAAATTCTTTAATTGAATCAATTTCATCTCCAAAAAAATCTAATCTAACAGGAAAATCATAACCTAAAGGAAAAATATCAACGATAGATCCTCTTTTTGAAAATTCAGCAGTTTTTGATATTTGAAATGTTTTTTCATAACCTAATAAAATTAATTTATCACAAAGATCTTCTATTTTAATTTCAGCACCAACATTTAATTTAAATACATTAGAAATCCATTTTTCTTTAGGCATTTCATATTTTATTGCAGCATGCATATTCATAATGATAATTTTCTTTTCATTTTCTAACAATGTATATAAAGTTTGAATTCTTTCATATAAAAAATCACCACTTGAAGAAACCATTTCTGCAGAAATTAATTCATCACTTGGAAAAAATAAAACATCTTCTTCATTAACATACTTGATTAAATCATCATAATATTGCTGTGCTTTATATAAATTAGGCAAAACAATAAAAATAGATTTATCGTTTTGGATAAAATTTGATATTATTAACATTTGATTAAAACCATCGCTTGCACCTCTTAATTTAATTTTATCACTTGATATAATTTTATTTACAGAAGGAATCAAACAAAAATGATCTATAATATTCAAATCAAACACCTCCTAAACGACAAAAAGCCTAGAAAAATCTAGGAAAAACTATATAGAGTATAACAAAGATATATTTTTTTAGCAAGTTAATACACAATAATCATATAAAATGATGAACAAAAAATATATATTTTATATATAATTAAATTAGGAGGTTAATAAAGTATTATGAAAAAAATTATGTTAAAAACACCATTAATAATACTAGCATTATTTATTTTTATTGTTTTAACGAGTTGTAAAGCTATTTCAAAAGATGAAGCAAATACTAATCTTTTAAATGCAGGATATAAAGTAGAAATTATGGATGGTGATGAATTCGAAGAAAGCGATGAAAATAAATTTTTAATTTTTGGATTTGAATTAGAATATTATTTATATGCAGAAAAAGATGAAGATGAAATACATATGTTCTTCTTTATTTCAATAGATGCTGCATCAGAAAATGAACCATTTATTTATTATGATGGATTAAAAGGTGGTCAAATTAATAATTTAGTTTATTATGGTACAAAACAAGCAATTAAAGATGCACAAATTTAATAATTTTAAAAAACAAAAATAGGTTCAAGTGAACCTATTTTTTTATTATAGTTTATATTATTGTTCTTATTATTAAATATATAACATAAGCAGCATACATTCCTAAAAGCATTCCACCATGCCATTTTTTTATTTTACCTGTTAATGCAATAGCAAATACTATTATTGTAGCAAAGCCCATAACAATTAAATCAACAACAATTTGAGAGCCTGTTGTTAAAGGATTAATAGTTGATGCAATACCTAAAACAAATAATATATTAAAAATATTTGATCCTATTACATTTCCTAAAGCCATTTCATTTTGACCTTTTTTAGCAGCAACAATGCTTGTTACAAGCTCAGGCAAGCTTGTTCCTACAGCAACTATTGTTAAACCAACTAAGCTTTCTGCTAAATCATGATTTATATTCATTGCATCAGATGCTGAAAGTGCTAATCCTTTAGCACCAAAAACAACTAATTCTCCACCTAATATTACACCTAATGCCCCAAAAATAATAAATAATAAAATTTTCCATACGGGCATTATTTTTTCATCTTCTACTTCTAATTCAATATCTTCTGGATGCTTTTTTGCATTATATATTAAAAATAAAATATAAATTATACAAAAAACAACAAGAACAATTCCTTCCCATCTTAAAATAGCATAATCATTTACAATTTTATCTAATCCAAACAATAATCCAAAAATAATACATAAAAAGGTAACAATTATTAAAAATGGATATTCTCTTTTACAAATACTCTTTTTTACTATTATAGGAGTGAAAATTGCACTAAATCCCAATACAATTAATAAATTACAAGTATTAGAACCTACTACATTTCCAATCGCTACATTAGCATTTCCTCCATTAATTAAGCATGAAATTGAATCTGAAACAGATACAGCAAGCTCTGGACAGCTCGTTCCAATCGCAACAACAGTTAATCCAATAATAAGTGGTGATATTTTAGCTTTTTTTGCTAAGGCAACAGATCCATCAACAAAAATATCACAAAATTTTACTAAAAAGAAAACTCCAACCACTAATGCTAAAATAAATGTTATTACTTGTAATGCTATAGGCCAACTGGCCACTAAACTCGGTTCCATAAATACCCCCTAAAAAAGAAAAAACTATGGTTAAACCATAGTTTTGAAATTTAAAATAATACCGGATAAATTCTTATCGTCCTGACGATATTATTACCATTTAGGCTTTCTACTTCCTAAGATGGTTATATAATACTATTTAATATAATAATTGTCAAGATTTAAAAAAATCAATATTATTCAAATCCATATCCAAGTGGTGTTAAAATGAATCTTGCCATTTTAAAATATTGCTTTCCAAATGGAATTCCTATTATTGTTATACAAAAAATTAAACCTGTTAAAAAATAACCTATTGCTGACCAAATACCGCCAAAAATTGCCCATAAAATATTTAATACAGTTTTAAATCCAGTTACCTTTTGTTCTGTTACTTTTTTACCAAATGGCCACAATACAAATCCAGCCATTTTAAATAATTGTAAGCCTACAGGTATCCCAATTATTGTTATACAACATATAACTCCACCTAAAAAAGATTCTATTGCCCAAAAAAGTCCACCAAAGACAAACCAAATAATATTCCCTAATGTTTTCATATCAAACTATAGCCCTCCTTTCATCATTATTTATTATTTTTCCCAAGGGAAAATATAATCTAATTTTAAAGCATCCCTTACTTCGCTCATTTCCTTTTGAACTGCATAAGATATAGGTACACCTTTATCTTTTCTTTCCTGCCAAATTAAATATTCTTTTTCTCCAGCAGTATAAATTCTATCCTCACCAGGCATTTTTTTAGAAGCTCTTATAGCTCTTAAGATATCTCCGCCTTTTTTTCTACATAACTCTTCACCTAAAAAATGATTTGTATCAATAGCTATAAAAAAATGTCCTAAATGATATGGCGCTTTTTTTCCATTTTTATCCTTACCATTTAAATCTTTACCATAAATACCATCCTGTAAAACAGATGATAATAATTCAACAGCTAAAGCATAACCATATCCTTTATATCCACCTAATGCTTCACCTATACCTCCTAAGGTTGTAAGTGCTGCATCGCCTTTTCTAATCTTTTTTAAAGCAGTAGCAGCATCGCCTGTAATAGGCTTACCATCAATGCCTATAACAGTACCTTCGTGTACATTTTCTCCAATTCTTTCATAATATTCAATTTTACCATTTTGTGTTATTGATGTTGCACAATCAAGAACAAAATCAAATTCTTCATCTGTTGGAATTCCTATTGTTAAAGGATTTGTTCCAAACATACCCTCAACCCCAAATGTAGGGGCAACACTTGGTCTTGCGTTAGTACCTGTTATACCAATACATCCTTGCTTTGTTGCTAAAGTAGCATAATATCCTGCAATACCATAATGGCATGAATTTCTTACAACAACCATACCTAAACCATATTTTTTTGCCTTATCAATTGCTAATTGCATTGACTTTTTACCAATAACCTGACCCATACCATCATGTCCATCAACAACCGCTGTTGTTTCTGTTTCTTTTACAATTTCAAAATTAGTTACAGGATTTTGAATTCCATCAACTATTCTATCAATATAAATAGGCTTAAATCTATTACATCCATGAGATTCTATACCTCTTTTATCTGATTCTAATAAAACCTCTGCACAGATTTTTGCATCATCTTCTGGTACACCATAGCCTATAAATGCATCTTTAATAAAATTAAAAGCAGTTTCCCAATCTAATATTATTTTTTCCATTATTTTCATCCCTTTAAAGTAAATATTCTAAAATTTTTATAACATAGTAATATTTAAAAGTCAAGAATAGAAAAAATCGCTTAAATTAAGCGATTAATTAACTAGAATATTTAGATGCAATTTTATAAAAATCAACATCATTAATAAAATCATATATTGCATCATTTGTTTTTAAAAAAGATGAATTTAAATTATCTAATTCTTCTTTTGTTAATTTTTTTAAAACCCAATCAATAACTGGAATCATTTCATCTCTTCCAATTCCAATTTTAATTCTTTTATAATCCTCAGAACCAATGTTTAAAGCTATATTTTTATGACCATTATGCCCACCTGATGAACCATTTTTTCTTAATCTAACTCTACCAAAATTAGAATCAAGATCATCAGATATAACTAAAATATCTTCAATAGATATTTTATAAAAATTCATTACTTTAATTAAAGCTTCACCTGATAAATTCATATATGTCATAGGCTTCATTAAAATTGCTTTATTACCATTTATAACAACAGATGAAATTTCTGCTTTAAATTTAGATTCCATTTTAAATTTTAAATCATATTTTAAAGCAAAAGAATCAATTGCCATAAAACCAATATTATGACGAGTAGTTTCATAATCCTTACCAGGATTACCTAAACCAACAATTAATTTCATTATAATAATTCTCTTTTAGATTTATCGTATGAATATGTGAATAAACCAGATAATGGTTCATCAGATAAAATTCTTAAAATACCATGTCCTAATAATTGGCCTACAGATAAAACCTTAATTTTATCAATTTTCTTTTCTTCAGGAAGCTTAACTGTATTAGTAATAATTAATTCTTTTAAGCAAGAATTTTGAATTCTTTCAACAGCAGGTCCAGATAATAATCCATGTGTACAAGCAGCATATACTTCAACAGCACCAGCATCCTTTAATGCTTGAGCACCAATAGTTAATGTTCCTGCTGTATCACACATATCATCAACTAATACACATGTTTTACCTTCAACATTACCAATAATGTTCATAACCTCAGCTTTATTAGGTTCAGGTCTTCTTTTATCAATAATAGCAATTGTTGTTCCTAAAACCTTAGCAAATTCTCTTGCTCTAGTTGTTCCACCATGATCTGGTGATACAATTACTAAATTTTCTAAATGCTTATCCATTATATAATTAGCAAGAATTGGTAAACCCATAAAATTATCAACAGGAATATCAAAAAATCCTTGAATCTGTGCTGCATGAATATCCATGCAAATAACTCTATCAGCTCCTGCAACAGTTAATAAATCTGCAACTAATTTAGCTGAAATAGGTTGACGAGATGCTGCTTTTCTATCTTGACGTGAATATCCATAATAAGGAATAACCAAATTTATAGTTTTAGCAGAAGCTCTCTTTAAAGCATCACACATAATTAATAATTCCATTAAATGATCATTAACAGGTGCTGAAGTAGGTTGAACAACGAAAATATGATGTCCTCTTACTGTTTCATTAATACGAACATTTATTTCACCATCAGCAAAATGTAATACTTCACAATTTGATAGTGGAATTCCTACTGAATCAGCAATTTCTTGTGCTAATTCAACATTTGATGAAAGACTAAAGATTTTTACTTTCTTACCTAATAAAATAGACATGGATTTTAATTCCTCCGATTATTAATTTAAAATACCTTAAATATTATAACACACTAATATATTTTTTAAAGAGAAAAAATAGTAAAGAAAATTTAAAAAAATTATAAATTTTTAAAAAGCTATAAAAAAATATAATCATTAAAAAAAATGAAATCATTAAGCAAATGACTTCATTTTTATTTTAAAATTTATAATATTGATTTATTCAAAAAATTTTGTAAGGCTTTCGCTTAAAGATAAAGCCTCATATTCTTCTTCCATTGCTGCTTTTTGATCTAAAACTTCCTTTTCTTTTTCTGCTGCAAGAGAAATTATATAATCGAAATTATCAATTAAATGCTGAGTAATTCTAGCATCTTGCTTACCTTCTTTAGCATCACGCTCTAGCATTTCAATTATTTTTTCTTTTGGCCATGACCGTTTATAGCTTCTTTTACAATATAAAGCAGATGCAACATCAGCAATAGAAATAATTTTATCTCCAATAGATAAATCAATAGCCTTTAATCCCTTAGGATAACCAGACCCATCAATCCTTTCATGATGGTTTGATGCAATATCAACAATTTTATATGAAAAGCAGCCTTCAATAATTTCTTTTGTATATACAACATGCTTTTTCATAATTTCATATTCATCAGGCTCTAATTTACCAGGCTTACATAAAATTGATACAGGAATACGCATCTTACCAATATCATGTACTAAAGCTGCAAGCTCAATACAATTTATTTGATTTTCTGTCAATCTTGATAATTTAGCTAATTCTTTAGCAATAACCGCAACAGTTACTGTATGTGCTAATGTTTCGTGATTATGGAATTCAAATGAAAAATTAGTCATATCAATATATTTTAATAATTCTTCATCAGTATAATTAGCATGCTGAATATAGCTTGTTACCTCATGAACAAATAATGAATTTTTTTCATTTAATTTTATAAATATATCCTCTTCAGTTCTTAAAAGCTTTATTAATTTTTTTATTTGATCAGGATGATATTTGTTAGTATTTTCTAAAACTAGCATATCAGCAATTTCATCTAATGAATATTCTAAAAAATTATATCTTACAACTTGATCTATTAAAGTAATTAATAAACCAAAATAATAATCATCATTTTCTATTCCTTCAATATATTTTGCTCCATAAAATAAAAGAGGCTTTGCAGAATCTCCTAAAGGAGAACAATGCTTTAAAAATGCATAGCTTGATGCTGCAACTAAAGCTGGCTTATCTTCATCAATAAATGAATCATGATAAAATTTACCAATATCCTTTAATGTACAAAGAAGAACTAATTTAGATGCATATTCTTCATTAATCTTATATTTTGATGAAAATCTTTTCATAATAAAAGCTGTACGAAGACCACTATCCACATATTCTGTATTAATTTCATTTAAAACTTTCCTTAAATATTTTAAAACAGTACTGCTGTTATAGTAATATGATTCCATTTTGCATCACATAATCTTTTAAAAGATTATAAATTCTCCTTTTTTAATTCTACATTTAATATTATAAATATAAACAACCATTTTTTTCAATAATTTTTCCATCAAGCATCAAAAAATAAATTGTATTTTCAAGCAAATGAAAAGCATCATCAGATACTCTAGCATATCCTATTAATTTTATTAATTCTTTAAAGCATCCATCTTTAGAAATACCATTTGCTTTTTTAACTATTTGATAAATCCCATCCATTAATTCTTCTATAGAAATATATTCAATATTTCTTTTAGCATTTATTCTAAATTTAACATTATTGTTATTATAATAAAATTTACCTTTTTTAACAAAATCATCACTTATATTATTATTAACTTGATTTTTAAGTGAATTAGTAA
>CAJOQR010000100.1 GCA_905236965.1 uncultured Acholeplasmatales bacterium
ATATAATTTAATTAAAAATAAAAAAATAAATTAATTCAAAATAAATTAATTAAATAAAATTAAATAATTTCATTGAAATGAAATTATACCTTTTTAAAAAATTTAATAGTAATCCCAGGCACAATCTCTTCTTCTAATAATAGATTCCAATATAATAGCCCATAGATTATTATGAAAGAAAACTGCTCCATTTTCTTAAAATTTTCCGAAAATGGCCTATTAACTGAAGTATCTTTATGTGGTATCGATTCAATTAAAAAAGTTAATTTATGAAATATAAAACAAGTAAAATATAATGAAAATGGGGAGCAAATACCTAACACGATGTACCTAGAGAAGTGTTTTAGAAACAGATGGAATTAATTTATCAAAAATTTTTGAAGTTGAAGAGGTTGACTTCAGGAGAGCCATATCTAATGATATTAATGATTTTTATAAAGTATTAGGTATAGAAGTTGTTCGCAAGTATTTAATATAAGAGTTAAGAAATACACTAAAACCTTATGGAATTATATGTAAACTACTGATATATATCAATTTTATGTTATCTAATGACACAAAAAGGATATTTAATTTCAATTTCAGGGCATAGATTAAACAAAAATGAATATGGTCCTATATGTAAAGCTTCATTTGAAGAAATATTAGAGATTTTATTAGATGCAGGTATTTTCAGCAAAAAAGATGAATTTAAAAGAATTTCAGAAAATATCCTTTTTGGAAAATTTATAAAAAGAATATATTATAAATTAAAAATAAATGCCTCATTCCCTAGAAAATAGTTTTAAACTTCAGTGTAAAAATTGCCAAAAAAAACCTTCTTCAAGATTTATTCAGGCTATGATGTATCATCCTTGGGATTAAATGAAAATCTTTATTCTTCATTTTCATTACTTCCTACTTTTTTTTTAGTAATCATAAGCTTTTAAATACCTTTCTCTATTACAACCATGCCTTTAGCGGCTTTAACTATATTATTAATAAATCCTTCAGCTCTTTTGACTTATTCATCTTTTTATTCTTTGAATAATTCAACGGAGTCCTTTCCCCAAACAGCGAATTGTCCTGCAATAATTAATGATTCAGCTTTACTTCCTTCAGTTTTATTTTCAGTTATTTGGAAAAATTCATTAGGATCCCATGAAAAACAGTTTAAATTTAAGCAATTATTTTAAATGTTAAAAAAAGGAAAATTCAATACCTTTGACGTTATTGACAGGGACTTTTTCATCTCAAAATTCGAAATCTCCAGATTTTTTTATCTATGAAGCAAGAACTTGAACTTTAAACATACCTGAATTAGAATTCTGAGTTGCTAGACCAGAAATGGTACAAATTAGTCATGAGAGATTTAGGCAAAAAAAAGATGTTTCGGGTATTAATTTTGATAATAGTAGCTTTTTCTTAATTACTTTTAATCATATTGTCCAATTATCCAAAAACTACTGAAGCCAATTCTGAGAAGAATGCAACTCATTTTGTATAGGATTAGATTCAAATTGGATGAATTAATCTAATTGAATAACAGCAAAAATGAGGATTTTATGAAAGAATTACGTAAAATGATGTCGGCTCATTTGAAAAAAATTGTCTTAGTTATGCTTGATAGAAATAAAAAAAATTTATACCCAGTTATAAAAGATTATTTATATTCTGAGTATGGTATTATTTCTCAATTCATGCTTTATAATGAAAATCCAAAATAGAGATGGTATAAAAAGTAAAATAAGTTATTATAGTAGTATTTTAGGTCAAATGAGTTGAAGAGGAGAAGTTTTCAAAATTCACTTTTGTAAAAGAATTGATGCAGGCCCATCTATGATTACTGGATTAGATTCTTCAAAAAAATAAAAATTGAAATAAATATGTATTTTCTTCTCCTTATAATAGAAAATTAATAGTTTCTTCATTGCCTTCCCTAATGCTTAATAAAGACCAAAAGACCAAATTTTAAACAACTTATTCAAAAATGCCTTAAATTATTTCAAAATATTAATAATAATTATTTACCTAAAACTATTATTGTTTGTAGAAGAGGATGGAATGAAAAGCAATCAAAAATAATTTGATTCATTATAAAATTAAATAGTTAAATAAAAAATAATTACTTTTAAAGAATTCATTTATTTAAGTATTTTATTCATATATATTGACTATTATAGAATTACCTTTTTTAATACCATTTTCATTAATAGTTTTAAACCTTTTCACAAATAATCCATTACAGGTCAGATATGTATTAAGCTCCTTATATTCAGGATATTCGTTATATATTTCTTCCTCAAGTCTTGATATTATAGTATTGCTTGTGCAAATAATAGGATATTTAATTTTAGAATCAACTGATTCAAAACTAATAGCAAAAGGTTTTCCTCCTTGAAGAATTGAATTACTATTATTATTTAGGCTTTCTTTCAAATCACTTATTTCATTTTTTTTATTTAATAATTCCTCTTTTAATACCTTTATTTCTTTTTCTTTTTGTTCGATGATTTTTGTCCAATCAACTTGACTATTATTATTTATAATATTTAATTGATTTTTTAAATCATTAATTAAAGAATTTTGTTCTTTTATTTTTTGATCTTTAATTTTTAATTCATTTTTTAAATTTGCAATTTCATCGTTTAGTTGATTATTAAAAGATTTATAATTATTATTTGGGTTTTGCTCTTTGATTTTTAGATCTTTATTTTTTAATTCATTTTTTAAATTTGCAATTTCATTATTTAGTTGACTATTGAAAGTTTTAAAATTATTAATGGGGTTCCCTTTTAGGAAATCTTCTATGTTTTGAGAAGAAAACTAAAAGTATTTAATAATGAAAAAATACACCCTAAAAATTATAGAAAATATTTTACACATTTCTAAAATATTTTGATTATTATTTACACACTAAAGAATTAAATGACAATATTGCTAACAGCATGAAATAATCTATAGTTAATATAATAATAACATATATATTATTATAAATAATATTAAT
>CAJOQR010000101.1 GCA_905236965.1 uncultured Acholeplasmatales bacterium
ATAAGATGTGGAGCTATACTGTTGAATTTTTTAGAAGCTTAGATATTCCTGTTAGAACATTAGAATGTTGTACAGGAGATTTAGCTGATTTAAAGGTTAAATCATGTGATGTTGAAGCTTGGTCTCCAAGACAAAAGAAATATTTTGAGGTTGGTTCTTGTTCAACATTAGGTGATGCTCAAGCAAGACGTTTAGGCATTAGAACAAAAGGTGAAGATGGTACATATCTTGTTCATACTTTAAATAATACAGTTTTAGCCACACCAAGAGGCTTAATTGCTTTACTTGAAAATAATTATAATAAAGATGGTTCAATAAGAATACCAGAAGCATTAAGACCTTATATGGGTGGTATGGAAATAATAAAATAAAATTCTTTGTTTGGGGATGAAAAAATGTTTTTAGCTGATGAGGTTAAAGAAGAAGCCGCTAAAATAGATTGGCAATTAGTAATTGATAAAGTTGTTGAATGGTGTACTAATACAGGTCTTAAAATAATTATTTCATTAATTATTTGGTTTATTTCATGGAAAATAATTAACCATATAACTAAAAAAATATATAAAAGGTTAATGAAAAAGAATCAAGATGCAACATTATCAAAGGTATTATGTAATGCTACAAGAATTGTTTTAAAAATTCTTATTCTTGTTGCGATAATAGGTTATGTTGGTATTGCGACAGCTTCAATTTCAGCTGTTATTGCATCTATTGGTGTTGGAATTTCTCTTGCTATACAAGGTACATTAGGAAATTTTGCTGGTGGTGTAATTATAATAGTTATGAGACCATTTAAATTAGGAGATTTTATAACATCAAATGGTGAATCTGGTACTGTAGAAGATATTAGATTATTTTATACAACAATAATAGCACCTGATAATAAAGTTATTTATATTCCTAATGGCTCTTTAGCTAATAATGTAATAGTAAATGTATCTGTTAAGGATACAAGAAGAGTTGAAGTTGTTATGCCTGTATCTTATGATACTGATATTAATTTAGCTAAAAATTTAATTAAAGAAGTAGCAATGAAAAATAGTCTTATTTTATCAGAACCATCACCTTTTGCTGAGGTTAGTGAATATGCTGATTCATCAATTAATATTAAAGTAAGAGTTTGGTGTAAAAATCAAGATTATTGGAATGTTAATTGGTATTTATTATCAGAAATAAAAAATGAATTTGATAAAAATAATATTGAAATACCATTTAATCAAATTGATGTTCATGTTAAAAATGATGAGAAATAATCCTTATTTAAGGATTATTTTTTTATAAGTTTGATATAGATAATTTTAATGTTTATTTTTCTTTTAAATTTTAGTATAATTACAAGTGTGCTTTTAGCATAAAATTAATAAAAATGGAGATATAAAATGAGTACATTAGTTATTGTTGGTTCTCAGTGGGGAGACGAAGGAAAAGGCAAAATTACAGATTATATTGCTCAAGAATCAAATGTTGTTGTAAGAAGCCAAGGTGGAAATAATGCTGGTCATACAATAAGCTTTGATGGAGAAAAATTTGCATTAAGAACTATTCCTTCAGGTATTTTTAATCCTAAAATTAAAAATGTTATGGCAAATGGTATGGTTATTAATCCAAAACAAATGCTAGAAGAATTAGAAGGATTAGAACAAAGAGGTATAAAAGATTATCAATTATTTATTTCTAATCGTGCTCATGTTGTAATGCCTTATCATCAAGATTTAGATGGTGCATATGAACAATTTAAAGGAGATAAAAAAATAGGTACTACAAAACGTGGTATTGGTCCTTGTTATGCAGATAAGGCAAATAGAATTGGAATAAGAATTTGTGATTTAATAGATCCTATAATTTTTAAAAAAGTATTAAAGGATACATTAACAATTAAAAATATGGAATTAAAAATGTTAGGAATTCCTGAATATGATTTTGATTCACTTTATAATGAATATGTAGAATATGGTAAAAAAATTAAACCATTTGTATGTGATACATCTTTATTATTAGAAGAAGAAATAGAAAAAGATTCAAAAATTTTATTTGAAGGCGCTCAAGGTGTTATGTTATGTTTAGATCATGGTACATATCCTTATGTTACATCATCTTCTCCAACTGGTGCATCTGTTCCTTTAAATGCTGGTATAGCTGCTAAAAATATTAATAATGTATTAGGTATTTGTAAAGCATATACAACAAGAGTAGGAGAAGGTCCTTTCCCAACTGAAATAGAAGGAGAATTAGCTGGTTATATTAGAGAACGTGGTCATGAATATGGTACAGTTACAAAGCGTCCACGTAGAGTTGGTTACCTTGATTGTGTTGCTTTGAATTATGCAAGAAGAGTTGCTGGAATAAATTATTTATCTTTAATGCTTTTTGATGTTTTATCAGGTCTTGATAAAATAAAAATTTGTTATGCATATTCATTAGATGGAAAAATTATTAATACAGTTCCAGCATCATTAGATGAATATTATCGTTGTAAGCCTATATATTTAGAAATGGATGGATGGAATGAAGATATTTCAAATGTTAGATCATTTGAAGAGCTTCCTTTAAATGCTCAAAAATATTTAAGAAAAATAGAAGAATTAACAAAAACAGAAATTGTAATTTTTTCTGTTGGACCAGATAGATTACAAACTATTAAATTAAAGGAATTCTTTTAATTAATGGAAAAATTATTAATATCTTCTTGTCTTTTGGGAAATAATGTTAAATATAATGGTAAAAACAATTATATTTTTGGAATAGAAAAATTAAAAGAAAAATATGATTTAATTGTTATTTGTCCTGAGGTAATGGGAGGATTATCTATTCCAAGAATTCCAAGCGAAATTAAAGGTAATAAAGTAATAAATAAAGAATTAAAAGATGTTACTTTAGAATTTGAAAAAGGCGCAAAAAAAGTATTAGATTTAGCAAAAAAATATAATATTAAATATGCTCTTTTAAAGGATGGTTCTCCATCTTGTGCATCTTCTTATATTTATGATGGTAGCTTTAATTCTATAAAAATAGAAGGTTTAGGAATTACAGCTTTTAAATTAAAAGAAAATAATATAAAAATATATAATGAATTTAATTGGAAGGAGCTATTAAAATAGCTCTTTTTCTATTGAAAAATATAATAAAAAATAATATAATTAGCATACCGAAACGATTAATAAATTTTATTTATTATGTCTATTTATAATAGACTAGTTTTTTATTATTTAAAAAAGGAGGGAGTATGATGATTTTAAGTTTTGCAGATACATTAAATGATATGCCTACATCTGCAGCAATAATTATATCTGTTGCATTAATGCTTTTTGTAGGATTTGCATTAACTAGATTAACAAAGCTTCTTAAACTTCCTAATGTTACAGCTTATATTTTAGCTGGTATTTTAATGGGACCTTTTTGTTTAAAATTAATTCCAGTAAAAGTAATTGATAATATGGATTTTTTATCTGATATAGCACTTGCATTCATTGCTTTTAGTACAGGTGAATTTTTTAAATTAGATGTTTTAAAGAAAAGTGGTGCTAAAACGATTATAATAACTCTTTTTGAATCATTATTAGCATCTATATTAGTATTTGTTTTAACATTTTTTATTTTAAAATTAAGTTTACCATTTTCATTAGTTATTAGTGCATTAGCATCCGCAACAGCACCTGCTTCAACTATGATGACTATAAGACAAACAAATGCAAAAGGTGATTTTGTTAATACTTTATTACAGGTTGTAGCATTAGATGATATTATTTGTTTAATTATATATAGTATTTCAATTTCAGTTGCGAAAGCAACATTAGATGGTGGAAGAATAATTGCTTGGGATATTATAAAGCCTATATTGATAAATATTGTTGTATTAATTATTGGTGGATTGTTTGGTTTCTTATTAAAATTATTGATGCCGAAAAGAAGATCAAATGATAATAGATTAATTATTGGTTTGGCAACAATTTTCGCTTTTTGTGGAATTTGTGCATTAGCTGATGTTTCTCCACTTTTAGGCTGTATGTCTATGGGTATGGTTTATATTAATTTAACTGATGATGATAAATTCTTTAAGCAAATGAATTATTTTTCACCACCAATATTATTACTTTTCTTTGTAAGAAGTGGACTTAATTTTAAATTAGATAGTCTATTTTCATCATCAATGATGGGCGCTGTTCCACTTGCAGTTGTAGGACTTTTATATTTTATTGTTAGAATAATAGGAAAATATTTAGGAGCGTTTTTAGGATGCTTAATAGCTAAAAAGGATAAATCTGTAAGAAATTATTTAGGCTTAGCATTAATACCACAAGCAGGAGTTGCGATAGGCTTAGCAGCCTTAGGGGCAAGAGTATTAGGTGGTCAAATGGGAAGTGAGCTTGAAACAATTATTTTAGCTTCAAGTGTTTTATATGAATTAATTGGCCCAGCTTGTGCTAAATTATCTTTATATTTATCTAAATCATATTCAAATAAGCTAGATGAAATAGTTGAAGTTGAAAATGTAACAAAAGATGGAAATGTTAAAACTGAAGTTGAAATATTAATAGAAAAAATTAATGCAATTCAACAAAAAATACCTGTTCATGAAGAATCGGAGGAAGAAAAAGCATTTACGGAAGCTTCTTATGAGCAATATAACCAGCAACAAATTTATAGAAGAAGAATTATTGGAGGATGGAGGAGAAAATAATGTTTTTAGATATTATAGATCCAATTGCTAAAATATTTGGTGAATGGAGTCAAACAATTAATGGTGCAAGTATATGTTTTAGAATGATTATAGCTTTTGTTATGGGAGCTATTTTAGGATGGGAAAGAAGTAATAAGCGTCATGCAGCAGGATTAAGGACTTTTATTTTGGCAATATTATCTACAACTACTGCTATGATTATAGATATATATTTTTATGAAAGAAATGGATCATCTTTCTTTTTAATATCAGGTGCATCAGTATTAGCTTTAGGTATATTGAGCTGCAATACTACTTTATATACATCTAAAAGTCAAATAAAAGGATTAACAACATCTGTAGCCTTATGGGCAACAGGCTTTATAGGACTTGCTTTAGGTGCTGGACTTTATTTAACAACATTAATAATTTTTATTGCATTATTATTTAGTTTAAGTATATTCCCTTTAATTGAAATATATCTTAAAAATAGATCAAATCATTTTGAGGTGCATTTAGAATTAACTAATGCTAGCTATTTAAAGGATTTTGTAACTGTTTTAAGACAATTAGGAGTAAGAATAGATGATATAGAAGCTAACCCAGCATATTTGAATTCTGGATTAAGTGTATATACAGTATCTTTATCTATAATTAAAGAGGAATTACAAAAATATAAAACTCATAAAGAAATTATTGAAGCTTTAAATAGCTTACAATATGTAGCTTATGTAGAAGAAATGAATTAAAAAATAATTAAGAGGGCTAAAAAGCCCTTTTATTTTTGGGTAAAATGTTAAAATTTGAAATATAATCATAATTATAGTATAATAAATAAGATTTTTTCGTATTTTCATTTTAATTGTTTTTTATTAAGGGAGAGTTTATATGAAAAACAAAATATTAAAATTTAAAATTAGAAATTTAATATTTGCATCTATTTTTGGAATGATAAGCTTAATATTATCTATTACATCATCTTTTTTTAATCCATTAAATGAATTAGATAATAAGATTACAGATACAACATTTCAGCATGAATCTTTAGCTACAAAAGAAATTTATATAGTTGGAATTGATGATTATACAATAGAAAAATATGATGCTTATAATCCAATTGAATATAGAAAATATTTTGCAGATATTTTAAATATGCTTGCAGATAATGATTGTATTCCTGCAGTTATTGGCTTTGATATTATTTTTAATAATTCTTATGGATGTGATGCCGTAGATTTAGAATTATCTAATGCTTTAAAAAGACATAATGTAGTTTTAGGCGTTAATGGTATGAGTAGAACAAATGCTCCATATGGATTATCTAGCGTTATTTATGAAGGAGCAAAGGATATTGGATATGTTGATGCTTTAACTGATTCTGATGAAGCGATAAGAAAAACATATTTAAAAAGCACAAATTATAATAGCTTAGCATATTCAATATATCAAATGTATTGCAATAATAATGGTATAGAAGCTAATGATTATATTAATAATAAAGCTTATTATTTTGATTATTATGCAAAGCCTGAATTAAATTATACAGGTGATGGAAAAGTATCAAATGTAATGTCTGGATTTAATTATATTTCTTTATCTGATTTTTTATCTGGTAGTGTAACACAAATTAGAAATCCCCAAAATTCAATTTTAATTTTTGGTTCTTATGCAAGTGCTGTTGATACAGGATTATCAAATGATATTTATAATTCACCAATTGGAGAAATGTTTGGTGTTGAGGTTCAATGTAATGTTATTCAATCTTTAATGAATGATAAATTATATTTACCTATGCCTAATTATCTAGCAACAATAATTAATGCTTTAATCATTTTTTCATTATCATTTTTAATGACTTCATTAATTTTTTATTTAGGAGCAATTGTTTTTGCATTAGGAATTGGAATTGAATTTATTATATTATTTATTTCTCATTCATTTAAATTTTATTATTTTATATCTTTACCAATAATATTATTAACAATAGCATTTATAATAGTTATTATTGTTCATTATTATAATGAATATAAGCATAAAAAAGAGGTTATAGGAACATTTAAGCGTTATATTTCACCAGATGTTGCTGAAGCATTAGTTGAAAAAGAGTCAGATGCAATGAGTCTTGGAGGAAGAAAAAGAAATGTTGCATGTCTTTTTGTTGATATAAGAGGATTTACAAAATTAAGTGAAGAATTAGATGCAAGTGAGGTTGTTGATATATTAAATGGATATTTAGATATGGCAACAAGACAGGTATTTAGATTTAATGGTATGGTAGATAAATTTATAGGCGATTGTGTAATGGCTATATTTAATGCCCCTGTTGATTTAGATGATTATGTTTTTAAAGCTGTATGTGCTGCATATGCTATTGTAAAAGAAGGAAAAGAAATTTGTGATTATGTATTTGAAAAATATAATAAAAAATTAGAATTTGGTGTAGGTGTTCACTCAGGAAATGCAGTCATAGGAAATATAGGGTCTAAAACTAGAATGGATTTTACTGCTATAGGTGATACAGTAAATACTGCATCTAGAATTGAAGCATCTGCAGGTGGTAATCAAGTTTTAATATCAAAGGATGTTTATGAAATTGTAAAAGATAGAATTAAAGTAATTGATGCTGGTGATAGAATGTTTAAAAATAAAAAAGAGCCAATTACTTGTTATGAAGTAATAGATATTATTGATTATGATAAGATGTAGGAGTGTTTTATGGGAAAGAAAAAATTATTAATTTTAATTTCATCAATTGTAGCTATTTTAGCAATAGCTTTAACAATAATAATTGTTGTAGTTGTTAATAACAATAAAAAGCCAGAAGATAATTTTATAGATTCAGCTAGATCAATTAAAGTTGTTCAAATAGATGGTAGTGCTACAGTAACTGATGAAAAAGAAACAATAAATTGCTTTAAAGGGATGAATTTATATGATGGTGATTCATTAAATGTTGATAATGATTCTGTAGTTGTTATTAAATTTGATGAAGATAAATATGTATATTTAGGTCAAAATACTACAGTTAATATTAAATCTGAAGGTAAAGAAAAATTTAAAACAAATGTTTTTGTTGAAAAAGGATTAGTGTTAGCTGAATTACAAAATAAATTAGGCTTAGATGAGGAATTTTTCTTATCAGCTAATAATTCTGTAATGGCTGTAAGAGGTACTATATTTGGTTTAAGTGTAAATGAAGTAGGAGATAATATAGTTGAGGCATATTCTGTATATCAAGGTGTAACTGAATTGATTACATTTGATGTTGATGATGATGGTATTATTAAGGGTAAATTAACTGATATTTCAAATTCTAAGATTGAAATTAATATACCAAAATCTCATGTTTTAACTCAAGAGCAATCTGATAATTTGTTATCAAATTGGTTAAGCGATATAGAAACTGAATTTGATGATGAAGAAGATGCAAATTCAAAATTAAATGGTGTAAATATAACAGTTTCTGAACCATCTAGTGAAGATTATCAAAGTGTAATAGATATTTTATATGAAGAGAATGAAATTCCTCATAATGATCCTATTAAATATTCAAATATTATTTATTCATCTAGTGGATATTTTGGTACATATGATGGAAATCCTCATAGTATAAATATTAATACTTCAACTCCTAATTGTACTATTTATTATAAAGGCGAAGGAGAAAGTGAATATAAAACAACAAATGATTATGAATTCATAGCACCAGGAAGCTATAGAGTTTATTATAAGATTGTATGTGAAGGATATACTGATAAAGAAGATTTTGAAGTAATTTATATTACATATCCAAATATAATTATAGAAACAGATGCAATAACATATGATATTGCATCAGCATCATCTAAATTAAGCTTAGATGGAATAGAAGATGAAGCATTTAATGCTTATAATGGCGTTTTAGCAAATAAAATATTATCTAATGCTAAATATTATATTAATGATGTAGAATTAAATACTTTAAATGTTGATATTTCATATGATTTTCTTATAGAAGATTATATTGAATTAAAGGATGGAAAAAATATATTACATGCAAAATTTGATTTTATAGATTATTCATTTGAGGTAGATATTAATTTTATATTTGTTGATTCAAGAGAAAATTTAGGATATTCAATTGCAGCAATAAATGATAATGTAGAAGAAATTGGTGAATCTTTATATTTTTATGGATTAACAAATCAAGGAACTGCTCAAACTGAATATGTAGAAATAAATGCTATAGATTTATTAGAAGCATTTGGTATTGATTTAGAAGAAAATGATTTAGAAAATATATATATTAATTTACCTTATGAAAAATATGAAAATAATGATATGGCTGATTATAATGGATTAAATATAATACGTTTAGATTGTGATGAATATATAAAATTTAATTTCTTGATTTTCCCAACATCTAAAACGAAAGGATTTAATGAAACAATTTATATTTATGCAAGTAATGAATTCCCTTTAAATACACCTATATTTAGTGTAAAGGATTTAAATTTTGCATATAATCCAGAAAAAAATCCTGAAGGTGCATTAATTGATTTTATTGATTCATCATATGAAGTAAAATATTCAAAAGATGGTGAATCTTATAATCAAACATTATATATAAAGGATGAAGGAAGCTATAAAATTTATTTCCAAATTATATCAAATGATGATGTAATTGATGGTTTTGAATATATAAATGTTATAACAGGAGAAAGCAAAATTACATTTGATAATTTAAAATTTATAACAAATCCAATTTATATTTTATCTAATGATGGTTATGATTTAACATATAAAAAATATATTGAATCAAATTATATTGATGATACTATAATATCAAATAATGGTAAGATAATTTCTTCACTAGATGATTGTTACACAATATATTCTAATTTAATTAAAAATTCTTTATTTTATGATTCAATCACTAAAGATGAAATAAATGTAACAGTAACAATTTCAGAAAAATTAGAAGGAAGCGCTGATTTTAATTATGTTGTTTCTGCAGAAGGATATGATTCAATTAGTGGAAATGTAAAATTTGAATATGCAAATTTTGGAAGTATAAGTAGTGCTACTGATAAGGATACTTATTTTACTGATTCAATTAGCGTAGATATGCCAACAGATTTAGAAATAGATTTAAATGATATTTCATCTATTATTGTATCAAGACCTGAATTATCATGTGAGAATGTTTTAATATCTTATAAAGCATATTATTCTATTGATGAAGGAAAAACTTGGACAAAAGATGTTATAAAAATTACTGATCCAGGTGAATATGATATCTATACATTATATTGCTTTGTTGATCCAAATAATGATGCTACAGATTTAGTTGATAGTGATTTTGAATCAGAATTTATTACATCATTATCTGCAACAGGTAATTTCATAGTATCAATACAGCATATTATTGTTGAAGAATAGGGAGGGCAAATTATGAAAAAGAAAAATATAATATTTTTAATTTTGTTGTTTGCTTTAATTTTTGTTACATCTTGTGATGATGAAAATCAAACTCAAATTATAAAAGATAGAGGAATTGAAGATTTTAATGATTATAATATTAAATTACCTGATGCTTTATTTGATGCAGGAAGTGATGAAAATCCTATTGATATTCCAGATAACCCTATTGATTCTAATGTTGATATTAGTGGTAGTGAAGCATTAGATTTTAATGATGGCAATCATTTTGAATCTAATGCTGGTGAAGGTAATTTATTAGAAATAGAAAATGATAAAATATTAACTGCTACACCTAATATAGGATATGATTTTTTAGGATGGTTTATTTTTGATAAATTATATTCTTTAGATGAGGTTATTAAAATTTCAAAAGAAGAAAATGTAATTGCTAGATTTGAAATAAAAGAAGAATTTAAGGATTTAATATTTGAATCAACACCTAATAGCTGTATTTTAAAGGGTGTAAAAGCTACTTGTCCTTCTAATTTAATATTACCAGAAGGAATAACTAAAATATGTGAAAATGCATTTAATGATTCAAATGTTATTTTATTAAACATACCTTCTAGTGTTACTGAAATTGAAAAATATTCATTTGCAAATTCAAATATATTAGGAATAACTTTTAACAGCATTCCTTTAAATTTAGGATATTTTCTTGATTTCAATTCTTATATTTTTAAAATAAATGTTTTATGTGATGCTGATTTAGAATCTTTTTCTAAGCATTTTATAAATTATGAAAATTCTTTTGATTCAAAAGAAAATAATATATTTATAAAAGATGATTATGTTTTTTATTTTGATTTAGGAAATTATACATTAATTAAATATTTAGGTGATGAAAAAAATTTAGAATTACCTAATGAATTAGATGAAATTAAAGAATATATAATAGGCGAAGGAGCTTTTGTAAATTCTAATATTGAATCTATTGTTATTCCTGATTCTGTTTATAAGATAGATGATTATGCATTTTATAATTGTAAAAATTTATCAAAAATAACTCTTGGTAAAAATTTATCTTATATAGGATATAATTCATTTTATTATTGTGAAAATTTAAAAATTATTATTAATAATTCTTCATTAAATATATATGTAGGTAGTTACGATTATGGCTATATAGCATATTATGCTTCTATGGTTATAGAAGATGATGAAATTAATATTTTAAATTCTTCTAATTTTAATTATATTGAACAAGATGATAATATTTATCTTATTTCTTATTCTGGAAATGATAAAAATATTACAATACCTAAATTTGATAATAAAAAAATTATTTTAGGTGAAAAATTATTTTATTTAAATAAAAATATTGAAAATGTTATTTTAAATGAAAATGTAATATCTATCGAAGATTATGCATTTTATAATTGTGAAAATTTATTTAAAATAGAAATGCCTAATGTAGAATATATTGGAAAAAAATCTTTTATGAATTGTTATAATTTAAGAGAAGTATCTTTTCCAAATATTAAAAATATAGATGATTCTGCATTTAGCTATTGTTATACATTATATCAATTAACCTTACCAGAAACATTAATTTCAATTGGAGATAGTTCATTTTATTATAATCGTAATTTAGTAGAAATAATAAATAAATCTGATTTAAGCATTAGTAAAGGTCTTTATTCATATGGTTATATAGCATATTATGCTTTAAGCGTAATAGAAGATAAATCTGATTCAATTTTAACAAATAATAATGGTTTAATTATAGCAGATAATGATGGTGTAAAAGAATTAGTTGCTATAATAGATTATGATTTAAATATTGTAGATGTTCCTGATTATATTGATGTTATTTATAATAATGTATTTAGTGGATTAAATATTATAGAATTATATATGCCTATATTAGATAATGAATTAAGATATTATTTTAATAATAATGTGTCTAAAACATTAAAAAAGATAACATTAGGTGAAGGCGTTGATGTAATACCTTATTTTGCTTTTTCTGATATTAATTCATTAGAAGAAATTGGATTTACAAAAAATGTTTATTTAATTGATTATTCTGCATTTTATGGAACAAATATAAAGAAAGTATATTATGATGGCTCAATAGAAGATTGGTGTAAAATTGATTTTGCATACTTAGAATCAAATCCACTTTATTCAGGAAATGCTACAATATTATTTAAAGGCGATGATGGATATAATAAATTAGATGTTATTGAAATTCCTGATACTATTAATTCAATAAATAATTATCAATTTTATGGCTTTGCTGCTAAAGAATTGATTTTAAATGATGAAATAACTTATATAGGTGAAAGTGCATTTGCTAAAACAGGTTTAGAAAAAATTAAATTACCAAATGAAAATGTTTATGTAGCTAGATATGCCTTTAGTAACAATAAATATTTAAAAAGCATTGTAATTCCTTCAGAATGGAATGAAATTTCAGAGGGTTTATTTGAAGGATGCTCAAATTTATTAAGTGTTATATTAAGTGAAAATATTAATATAATTGGTGATTATGCATTTAAAAAATGTAGAAGCTTAAGTATTATTAATTTCCCTGATTCATTAACTCAAATTGGTATTAGCGCATTTGAAGCATGTGAAAATATAGAAAATATAGATTTAAGCAATACTAATATAATTGAATTAGATGATGATACATTTAAAAATTGTAAAAATTTATCTACAATTCAATTTTCTTCAATGATTGAAAATATATCATCAACAACATTTGAAGGATGTGACAAATTAAATTTAACATCATATAAAAATGGATTATATTTTGGTACAAATGATAATCCATATAGATGGTTAGTTACTGCTAGAGCTAAATCTATATTTGAAATTAGTGTTCATCCTGATTGTGAAAAGATATTTAAAAATGCATTTAGCAAATGTAGTAAATTAAAAAAGGTTATTATTCCAGAAGGATGTAATGATTTTTCAGGAATTTTATCTGGTTTAGAAAATATTCAATATATTGAATTTCCATATAATGATGGTCTAGATACATTTGGATATTCATTATTTTCAACATCAAATACTTACATTCCATCAAAAATTACTAATATTGTTATAAATGGTGGTACAACAATTCCAGATAATGCATTTAATGGCATAGAAGATCTAAAATATATTGAATTAGCTGATTCAATCACAACTATTGGTAAAAATGCATTTCAATCAACTAATATAGAAAGCTTTATTAAATCTAATACATCAAGCTTATCAAAGATTGGTGATAAAGCATTCTATAATTGTAAATCTTTAACAGAAGTAAATTTAGCTTATTTTAATGCAACAAATTATTCTTTAGGCGAAAGCTTATTTGAAGGTTGTTCAAAATTAAATGATGTAACATTACCAAGTAATATTGGATATACAAGTAAAAGAATGTTCTATGGATGTAAGGCTTTAACAAGTATAACATTGCCTAATTCTTTAGCTACAATTAATGATTATTCATTTGCACAATCTGGTTTAACATCAATTAATTTCAATAATGTTACAGGTATTAATAGCTATGCATTTTCAGGCTCTGCATTAACATCTGTTACTTTAGGTGATAAGATTACATCTATGGGCTATAGTTCAAATATTTTCGCTAATTGCTTAAATCTAGAAACTGTAAGCTTAAGATATAATGTGTCAAGTAATATGTTTAATGGATGTATAAATTTAAAAACTGTAACATTAAATAACCAAATAACATCAATTGGAAGTTATGCATTTAAAAATTGTACATCTTTAGAATCTATTAATTTACCATCTGGTGTAACTATTTCAAATTATGCATTTTCTAATTCTGGATTAAAATCTATTGCAATTCCTGCTAATGCTATTTTAAGAAGTAACGCTTTTGATGGATGTATAGATTTAGAGACTGTAACAATGGATTCATCAGCTTCATTTTATACATCAGATATAGGTTTCTTTGCTAATTGTTCTAAATTAAGAAATATTAATTTACCTTCAACAATTACTTCAATTCCAAGAGAAACATTTAAAAATTGTACATCTTTAGATAATGAATGTATTGATTTTACATATATTACATCAATTGGACAAAGTGCATTTGAAAATACAGGATTTACAAATCTTGATTTAGGAGATATTTTAATTTCTGATAGCTCATTTAAAGGATGTATTAAATTAGTTTCTATAAAAATTAATTCATCTATTACAAATGCACAATCAGCATTTGCAAATTGTATTTTACTTTCAAGTGTAAAATTAAGCGAAAATGTTGGTAATAGAATTCCTAAAACAATGTTTAGTGGTTGTACATCTTTAAAATATGAAGAACTTGAATTACCATCATGCATTAATTATATTTATAGTAATGCATTTTCAAATACTGGATCAGAAGATATTGTTATTGCATCAAATTTAGAAATATATGATGAGGCATTTTCAAATAATAAAAATCTATTAAAAGTAGAAATAAATGGTAAATTATCTGATACATCATTATCATATTATTCATGTGCTAGTGGTATTTTTAGAGGATGTAGCAATTTAAAAGAAGTAATAATTGGTGGAAATAATAAAACAGTTGGTGTATCACTTTTTGATGGATGTATATCTTTATCAAAAATAACTTTACCTGATGATTTAACAAAAATTGAAACGTATGCATTTTATAATTGTAAATCATTAGAATCAATTGTATTACCTTCTTCATTAAATTCTATTGGATTTAATGCATTTGAAGGCTGTTATCAATTAGTTGAGGTATATAATTTATCAAGCTTAGATTTAATTTTAGGTTCAACAGCTAATGGCTATGTTGCATATTATGCTAAAAAAATTCATACATCATTAGAAGAAGAATCTATAATTATTAAATCAGGTGATTATGTATTTACATTTGTAGATGATATAGCTTATATTGTTGGTTATTTAGGCGATGATAAAGAATTAACCTTACCAGATAATTTTATTTATAAAGGTAATGTTATTAATGAATATAAAATTACACAATATATGTTTATAAATAAAGATATTGTTTCTATATCAATACCTGATAGTGTTACATCTATTGGTGATTTAGCATTTTATAATTGTACTTCATTAAGATCTATTCATTTATCTAATAATTTAAAAACAATTGGTGATTTAGCATTTTATAATTGTATTTCATTAACAAATATTATATTACCATCTTCATTAGAATCTATTGGTGATTTAGCATTTAATTGTTGTTATAAATTATTTGAAATATATAATTTATCTAATTTAGAAATTGATGCCGGAAGCACTAATAATGGATATGTAGCATATTTTGCAAAAGTAATTCATGAATCTATAGATGAAGAATCAATATTAAAATTTGATGATAATGGATTTGTTTTTGCAAATTATAAAACAGATTCATATGATGGAGTTATTATTGGATATTTTGGAAATGAAACAGATTTAATAATACCAGGATCTTTTGAATGGAATGGAATTAAAATAACTAATTTATATATTATTGAATATGCATTTGCAAATATGAATTTTACTTCTTTAATACTAAAAGATGGTATATCTATTTTAGGTAATTATTCTTTTACAAATTGTACAATAGGATATTTAGAATTAGCAGATAGTATTATAGAATGTGAAAATCAACCTTTTATATATTCAAATATAACTAAAGTAAAATGTAATGCATTCTTATGTCAATTTATATCAAATAATAATTGGACTAATTATAATTTAAAAGAAGTTATTATTGCACCATCTGATTTTTCATCAATTTCATATAGAAATTTTTCTAACTGCACATCACTTGAAAAGATATTAATACCTGTTAATATTCTTTCAATAGAAATGTATGCATTCTATGGTTGTAGTAGTTTAAAAGATATTTATTATTGTGGAACTAAAGAAGAATTTAAAAATATTTATATTTATTATTATAATTCTTCATTTGAAGATGCAACAAAATATTATTATAGTGAAACAGAACCAGAATCTATAGGAAATTATTGGCATTTTGTTGATGATGAAATAGTAATTTGGTAATCTATTTAAAAATTAAAAATAATAATGGAGTGAGGATTTTATCTTCACTCCATTATTTTTTATATAAAATTAGAATAATAATTATTTTAAATATTTTGTGCTTATTTTTTGCATCATCTCAAATTTATAATCCATTCTTGAATGTGCATATCGCTCTAATGTGATTGTAGGAGAGGAATGCCCTAAAATTTCAGATAATGTTTTAATATCCATACCTAATTCTAATGCGTTTGTTGCGAAAGTATGTCTTAAGGTATAGTGAGTTATTTATTATCTTATATATTTGATTTAATGTTAAAGGATATGAAAAAAATATCATTTGTGGTTAAATCTTTTAGAATAAATGGACTTATATTTACTTTATTATTTATCTTCTTGTTGATATGTTTCGTTTCTTTTGCTGGATATATAAAATCTAAATATAGAAAAATAGAAACACATCTTGAATAAAAAAATATAATAATATTTGTTGGGATGAATAAATGGCGAAAATGGGGTTTTCAAAATTAATTCTCCCTTTTTTATTAACGTTTAAATATTGACAAAATAAATAGTATTGACTATAATCAAATTGAAATTGAGAATAGTCAGAGGTGGTATGATGACATATATCAATAGAGCGATTGAGGATATTTTAAAAAATAGATTTAATACTTCTAAGTCTCTAGCAATCACAGGAGCTAGGCAGGTTGGTAAAACAACTATGACAAAGCATATATATTCTGATATAAGAAGAATAAATTTAAAGAATGTTGCTCTTTATAATAATGCTAAAGAAGATCCACAAGGATTTTTAGAAAATTTTGAAAGACCTCTATTTATAGATGAGGTTCAGATGGTTCCTGAAATAATTGGTGCTGCAAAGACAATACTTGATGAAGTTAGTACTAGAAGTAATTATTTATTTTCAGGATCACAAAAATGGGAATTGATGAAAGGATTGTCTGAATCCTTAGCTGGAATGGTTTCTATTTTAGAATTAGGAACATTATCTCTAAGAGAAATTAATAATATTTCCTTCAATATGCCTTTTATTCCAACCCTAGATTATTTTAAAGAGCGTGAAAAATGTATTAAAAAGTATGATAATCTTTGGAAAGTAATTCATAGAGGTGGATATCCTGAATTATACGAAGATAATCCAAGAGAATGGGAAGAATTCTATTCTTCATATGTTAGAACTTATATTGAAAGAGACGTTTATGATATTACTAAAATAAAGGATAATAATTTATTTTATAGGTTTATGGTATCTGTAGCTGCAAGAACTGGTAATATGCTTGACTATAGTAGTATTTCAAAAGATATAGGAGTATCACTTGAAACAATTAGAAATTGGATATCAGTTTTAGAAAAAACAGATATTATTTATCTTTTAGAACCTTATTATAATTCTCATTTGAGTAGAGCAATTAAGACTCCTAAAGTATATTTTAGAGATACTGGTTTAGCAGCTTATTTAACTTCTTGGCTAACACCAGAAACACTTGAAAATGGTGCAATGAATGGAGCATTTTTTGAAACATTTGTAATAAATGAAATAATTAAATCATATATTAATCAAGGAAAAGATTATAAAATGCGAATATATTATTATCGTGGTAAAGATAAAGTAAAGAAAACATTAAATGGTATAGAAACATTTGAAGAAAATGAAATTGATTTGATTATTGAAGAAAATGGTGTTTTGTATCCAATTGAAATCAAAAAAACATCTAACCCTAAATCAGAAATGGCATCTGCATTTGATGTATTAGATAAAGATATAAACAAAAAAAGAGGAATAGGTGCAATAATTTGTAGAGGTGATTACAAATTAAAATTAAGAGATAATCTTTATGCACTACCAATTGAATATATTTAATCTTAATCTTTTAAAAAAGAAATTATGTAGTAGCA
>CAJOQR010000102.1 GCA_905236965.1 uncultured Acholeplasmatales bacterium
ACTATTTGTCCAATCAACAGTCATTAATATAGCTTCTTTAGTGCTTTCATCACCATTCATAGCAAACAAATAATCATCTTTAGCCATATTTAGAGTATATAATCCTTGGTAAACTCCATTTTCAAATATTATTATAGGATAACCATCTATAGCACCACCATTAACAAGGTCATTAAATTCATCATCAATATCTCTAAATCTAACTATATCACCATATATTTTAGCAGATATAACATTTCTCATTTGAGAATAATCAATCCAGTTAGCTTTTAATGTATATTTATTTTGACTGCCCCATGAAGATATCAATTTAACTTTTTGTTTAGATTTAAATGTATTATCTTTATAAAATTGAATGTTATAATTTTTCTTTGGATAATAAAGCGATGTTGCACCTTGTAATTTTAAAGTAGCATTATATTCAAATGTTTGAAATTCATCTGCATAATTTGCTAAAACTTGAACCTTATTTTCTTTAGAAATGCCTGTTAAATCACCAGTTATAGATAAAATTGGTAAATTTAAATCATCATATTCTATTGTATCATAATATTCTTCTTGACATTCTGCACATAAAAATAATCCTGGATTAGGTATTCCATCTATTTCTATTATAGGTATATCAATTAAATCTCCTTTAATATGATAATGTATTTGATCATATTTAGCATATAAATTATATATACCAGAATCAATTAATTTAGATGAATCAAATATATTATTATATTCATTATCAAAATACCAACCATCAAATGTATAACCTTCTTTTGAAGGTGTTGGTAAATTATATGACTCTAATTCATCTTTTTCTAATGTAATAATATTTATTACCTCATCATTATTTGGATAAAATACTAATGTATATTTATATACTTTTTCAAATATAGCATTATAAGTAATATCATTAGTTATTAAATCACTTCTTTTTGATGATTCGTTACCATCATCCCAAGATATAAATCTATAACCATCAAGTGCTTTTACTTCTATTTCATTTGATAATTCATTTTCTTTTATTAATTGTATAGAATCACCTATTATATATCCTTTATTATAATCTACTCTATAATTAACATTATAATAATGATTTACATTAGTAAATTTAGGATATAAATCTATATTATATGATGGCATATTAACTAATTTAAATTCATTAGTTAAATTTTCATCTAAATAATACCCATCAAATATATAATCATCTTTAGTTAATTCATCTAATTCTATTAATTCATTATAATTGAAATAATATATTATATCCTCATCATAATGAATATTGATTGTATAAGAATTAATATTATATTTAGCATATAGACTATATATACCTGCATCATTTAATTTAGATGAATCATATATATTATTATATTCATTATCAAAATACCAATCATCAAATGTATAGCCTTCTTTTGAAGGTGTAGGTAAAGTATATGATTCTAATTCATTTTTATCTAATGTAATAATATCTATTACCTCATTATTATTTGGATAAAATACTAGCGTAATTTTCTTGCTAGAAGAACAACTAGATAAAGCTATCAAACCAAATAAAATTGTAATTGATATTAATATATATAATTTAATTTTCTTTTTAATGAAGGTTTTCATAGAATCTTCCTTTTATTTAATATTTATTTTTTAAAAGAGTTTTTGATAATTTAATTATAATTCTTATCATTTTTTATGTCAAATATAAATAAAAAGCTGAGGATTTAACCTCAGCATTTTTATCAATAATTATTTTATTTTAGCTACTCTAATTGTATCTCTTGCAATCATTACTTCTTCATTTGTAGGAACTACAAATACTTTTATTTTTGAATCAGGTGTAGAAATTAATGCTTCTTCGCCCATTACTTTATTAGCTTCATCATCAATTTTAACTCCTAAAACACCTAAACGATCTATAATTTTCTTTCTTAAATGGCATAAATTTTCGCCCATACCAGCTGTAAATGCGATTGCATCACATCCACCCATATATACATAATATGAAGCAATGTAATCAACAATTCTTTTTGATTGTACAGCAAATGTTAATTGAGCTCTATGGTTTCCTTCATTTGCAGCTTTAGTTACATCTCTTGCATCATTACCAACGCCAGACATACCTAAATAACCAGATTTTTTATTTAAAATATTAACAACTTCAGATGCAGTTTTGCCTTCTTTATCACAAATATAAGAAACAACAGTTGGATCTAAAATACCAGAACGTGTTCCCATAGGAATACCTTCAAGTGGTGTTAAACCCATTGATGTATCTTTTGATTTACCACCTTCAACAGCTGTAATAGATGCACCATTACCTAAATGACATACAATAATTTTTGTATCCTTTAAAGGCTTATTTAATAATTCTGCTGTTCTTTGTGAAACATATTGATGTGATGTACCATGAGCACCATATTTTCTTATACCATATTTTTCATACCATTCATATGGTGTTGCATACATATATGCTTCTTCAGGCATTGTTTGATGGAATACTGTATCAAAAACAACTACTTGAGCTACATTTGGTAATGCTTTTTGGAAAGCTTTAATACCAATAATATGAGCTGGATTATGAAGTGGTGCTAAATCAGCTAATTCAGCAATTTTTTCAATTACTTCATCATCAACAAGTGTTGAATCTTTAAAATATTCACCACCTTGAACTACTCTATGTCCAACGCCATCAATTTCATCTAATGATTTTACAATTCCTTTTTGTAATAATGTATCTAATAATAATTGAACTCCCTCAGCATGTGTAGGTAAAACAGGATGAGTTTCTTCTTTTTTACCATTATATTTTAATGTAAAAATACCTTCAGCTAATCCAATTCTTTCCATTACACCTGATGTAATAACTTTTTCTTCTGGCATCTCTAATAATTGAAATTTAATAGATGATGAACCTGCATTTACTGCCATAATTTTTGCCATAATCTTTTCTCCTTTAATTTTTATAATTTTCATTAAACCATGCTTCAATTTGTTTTAATGATTCATTAAATAATTTTACATCTGTAAAGCTTGGAAGCTTTACCATGAAGCATTTTTTATCCTCAACCACTCTTTTTTGTATAACAAGAATGATTTTTGGTTTTGATAAATTAAACATAGAATCAGGAAGCTCAACTATACCTAAAATTGATGATGTTTTCATTAATTCTTCCTTAAATTCTTTATTTTTGTCATAGTCGAAAAAATCATTTTCAACTATACCTAACAATACACCTTTTTCATTAAGCATATCAACATATTTTAAAATTGCATTATATGGAAAATATGCTACATCTTTTGTAGGTTGTTCTACTTTAGGCATATCAAATACTATAACATCCATACTATATAAATTCAAATTCATAGTATCATTAAAATATATTTCAACATTTTGTGATAATAAATCAGCAGTCATTTTAGTAATTTTAGTCATCCATAAATCATTATCACACGCAAATAAATTACAATCATTTTCTAAATAATTTGAAATAGTTAATAATAAATTACCTGTTCCACATAATGGATCTAATATATTTAATTTCTTTTTATTATCATAGAATTTAGTTATAAAATAAGATAAAAAAATTCCTAAAGTATCTGGTGTTTGATATAAATTAGAAAGACGCATTTCTTTTAAGCCCTTTAATATAATACCTTGCATAGCTTTTCTAACATCTTCAACATTAAAATCTATATCTGCAATTGTATCATATATTTTTTGTAATTTATTAAAATCTTCAGTTTCTAAATCATTTAAGATTTCTCCTGCTAAAATGTTTTTTATAGTTAATTCTAATAAATCAAAATATGGCAACCGATAAAATTCATATAAAAGTTCAATAGAATCTTCTACACAATCATAAAACAATTCCATATTAGTCTTTTTTTCATCTTCCATAATAAAAATCACCTTTGACATTATATCAAATTTATAAATGAATGTAAACAATTCAAGCTATAACATAATCTTTAAAAATCACTTTATATTATTAATTATCCATTCATTTAAGCATTTAGGTGTTTTTAAAATTAATTTAGCTCCTGCATTTTTTAATTCATCATATGTTCTATAACCATATGATACAAATACACCATTACATTTAGCATTTAAAACAGTTAAAACATCTATATCGCTATCACCTATATATAATAATTCATTCATTTTAATATTAAAATCTTTACATATTTTCTTTAAATTATAAGGATCAGGCTTTCTAATACCTAAATCTCCAAGCACAACATCAAATTTATCATTAAAATGCTCTTTTACAATTTTTTTTAATATTTCATCCTTTTTATTAGATAAAACGCCAATAATTTTTCCCTTATTTTTTAAATATAATAATATATCATCTATATATTCATATTTTTTTGTTAAGATATTATAATTCTCATAATAATTATTAATCATGTCATTATAAACTATATCTAAAATATCAATATCTTCTCTTAATGCTTTTTTGCATAAATTTTTAATGCCACTTCCAATAAATGATTTTGCATCATCTAGGGTTATTTCTTTTTTATTGTGCTTTTTTAATGAATAATTAACTGAATTACATAAATCATAAATTGTATCTAAAATTGTTCCATCTAAATCAAAAATTATTGCCTTAATCATCATTTAACACCTTTTTATAAATTATATCATTTAAAATAAAATTCAACAATAATCCAAAAAAATACGAAAAAAAATTCAAATATTTTCGTTTTTATGAAATTAAATTAATAAAATTTACATTTTTCTAAAATTTTTTGCAAAAAATACTTTTTTTTAATGAATAAGTGTGCTAAAATACAAAACGTATTAGTTTTAATAATAATAATAATTTTTGAGGAAGAGAAGGTATCTATATGTTTAAAACAGAATACGCTGCCAAGGTTTATGCTGATTTAGAAAAGAAAAATCCTGGTGAAAAAGAATTTTTACAAGCCGCAAGAGAAATAACTGAATCTCTTGAAGGATATATCGAAAAAAATCCTAAATTAAAAGAACAAAAAATTTTAGAAAGATTCTTAGAACCTGAAAGATTCGTTCAATTTAAAGTCGTTTGGGTTGATGATAAGGGTCAATTCCAAGTAAACAGAGGTTATCGTGTACAATATAATAGTGCAATTGGACCTTATAAGGGTGGTTTAAGATTACATCCTTCTGTTAACGCTTCAATCATTAAATTCTTAGGTCTTGAACAAGTATTAAAGAATTCTTTAACAACATTACCTATGGGTGGTGGTAAAGGTGGATCTGATTTCGATCCAAAAGGAAAAAGCGATAACGAAGTAATGAGATTCTGCCAATCATTTATGACTGAATTATATCGTCATATTGGTCCTGATACAGACGTTCCTGCTGGTGATATCGGTGTAGGTGGAAGAGAAATTGGTTATTTATTTGGTCAATATAAGAGAATTCGTGATGAATTTACTGGTGTTTTAACTGGTAAAGGTTTAACATATGGTGGTTCTTTAGCTAGAACTCAAGCAACAGGCTATGGTTTATGTTATTATGCTGAAGAAGCTTTAAAAACATTAAAGAACACTTCTTTTGCTGGAAAGACAGTTGTTATTTCTGGTTCTGGTAATGTTGCAATCTATGCTTGTGAAAAAGCAACACAATTAGGAGCTAAGGTTGTTGCTTTATCAGATTCTAATGGATATGTTGTTGTAAAAGATGGTATTACAAAAGAAATTTTAGACGTTGTTAAACAAATCAAAGAAGTTGAACGTGGTAGAATCAAAGAATTAGCTTCAAGAGTTAAAGGTGTTGAATACTATGAAACAACTGAAAAAGATAGAATTTGGAATACTAAATGTGATATCGCATTACCATGCGCTACTCAAAATGAATTATTAATGAAAGATGCAGAAACATTAGTAAAAAATGGCTGTATTGCAGTTTGTGAAGGTGCAAATATGCCTACTGAACTTGAAGCAGCTAAATATTTAATTGCTAATAAGATTGTATTCACTCCTGCTAAGGCATCTAATGCTGGTGGTGTTGCAACATCTGGTCTTGAAATGAGCCAAAACTCTGAAAGATTATCTTGGACATTTGAAGAAGTTGATTCTAAGCTTCATGATATAATGGTTAACATTTTCAATGCATCTTATAAAGAAGCTAAAGAAGCTGGTAATCCATTTGATTTATTAACAGGTGCTAATATTGCAGGCTTCAAAAAAGTTGCAGATGCAATGATTGCACAAGGTATTTAATTTAAATATAAGACAAATATAGAAAGGTTTAAAGCACATCAAAAAGATGTGCTTTATTTTTTATATAAAAAGGACACTTTATGAAGTGTCCTTATAAATATTAAATTATAGAAAGAAAAGGATTTTCTATTATTAATATACCACAAATATGTAAAGTATACAATACATTATGCATAAAAATTTAAAATATCTTTTAAAACTATATCATTTTCTTTTTCAAAAAGAATTTCATGCTTCATCTTAGGATATTCTATAAAGCTTGCATTTTTATAGCCAATTTCATTTAAAAATTTAATTGTTTTCTTTAAGCCCTTTGTATGAAGAGTTGTTCTATCATCTTGCCCTGATATACTTAAAATCTTTAAAGTAGGATTTTTACATTCATATAATTTTATATCTTTTAAATTTTTAACTGATTGAAAAAGTGTATAATATCCAGAAACATCAAATTGGAATCCACAAAGAGGATCTTCTATATATTTTTTTATATTTTCTTCATTATAGCTTAACCAATTAAAATCTTCTTTAAATGATAAATTATTTGTAAATGAAAATAATAATTTTGAAGGCTGATAAATATCTTTTTTCATCTTCTTCTTTCCAATTTTTATTCCTAATTTGCATCCTGAATTATAACCAACTGTTCCAGATAAAATTAATTTATTTACCTCATTATCATGCTTGATTAAATAATTTCTTGAAATACATGTACCAAATGAATGTGAAAAAACATATAAATCTTTTCCAGGATTATCTTTTTTTATATAATTTGTTATTTTCATTTGATCTTCAACTAATTGTTCAATTGAATCAATATGACCTAATGGGTATTTATCATTAATGCTTTTACCATGACCTCTTGTATCAGAAATTATTACTGAATAACCATTTAAATTTAATATTTTAATTAAATCAATATATCTTTCTTTATGCTCACTCATTCCATGCATTATTTGTACTAATGCTTTTGCATCATCAACCTTACTATATAAGCAAGATAATGATAAACCATCTTCTGCTAAAATATTTACCTCTTCCATAAAAATCACCTACATTTTATATTTATAATATAACATAAATTTTAAAACTTTTAAATAATACCAGCAGATGAACAAATTAAAATTATAATAAATAATGTAAATGCTGATGAGATTGATGTCCAAACAACTAACTGACCTGCAAGCTCATAATCCCCACCCATTTCTTGGGCCATAGGAGCACTTGATACAGCAACAGGCGTTCCAAAAAGAGCTATAAATGCTGGAAAATATATTTTATCAAATTTAAATAAACATGCTAATAATAAAGCTAGAGTAGGAACAATTACAACTCTTATTGTAGTTCCTAATATTATTTTATATTTTAATTTAGCAACTGCTTTAAAAGAAAATGATCCACCTAAAGCTATTAAAGCAATAGGAGATGCACTTTGTGCTAGCCATTTAATTGTTGTATATATAAAGCTTAAATTATCTTTAATTGTAAAAACTTTATTACCTAAATCATTTGTAGGTATTAAAAGTCTTATTAAAAGAACTAAAATACCTAATAAAACACCTATTATTAAAGGATTTTTACATATTTTTAATAATATATCCTTAACATTTGTTTTCTTACCTTCTTCTTTTTGAAAAATAGATAAAGAAATAATTGCTAAAATATTAAATATCGGAATTGAAATCGCTGAAATTATTGCCCCAATTCCAATAGCTAATTGTCTATCAGAATCTATAAAATGTGAAGATAATAATTCAATTAAACCAATTCCAATAATTGCATAATTAGATCTAAAAATACACTGCAAAATTACACCCTTTTGCTTATCATCCTTAATGAATAAAATAACTACTAAAAGACCTAAGAAAAATATACCAATAATAGTTAAAGCACTAAATAAAATTGCTTTCCAATAATCAGCCATCCGTGTTATATTTTCTATATCATAAATATTTCTAAATAATAATACTGGAAGTAAAACTCTAAAACATAATTTATTTAATTTTGGCCAAAAATCATCAGGAAAAATTTTTAATAATTTAACGCCATATCCAATTAAAATACATAATATAATTGGTAATACAGCATTTAATGTAAAAATTAAGCTATCCATTTATGATTCCTCCTTTATAATATTAAGACCATCAACACCATTAAATTTTACATTTTCTAATATAATATCTAAAACATTTAATGCATAAATACCTTTATTTTTCATTTTAAAATTATGTTCAATCATAACAGGATATCCTTCTTCTATATCTTTATTATAATCAAAAATTATATTTTTAAATTTTAAAATTCCTATTTTTGATTCTGCAAGGCCTAAAAAAGCTCCTGCAGCATAACCAACATTTTTACATTCAATATTTTCAAATGTAAAAGAGCCTATTTTAGGTGTATATTCATTAATTATTTGTTTTTCTTTTGTCCATACATATTCACTATGTCCACCTTTAGGCCCCATATTATAATACATATTAATAACAAAAGGAGTTAATACATTATCCATTTTAATATTTCTAAATATTATATCATCAATAAAATTAATTGATCCTCTACCACGTCTTGTTTTAATACGTAATCCTCTTTCAGTATTTTTAAAAATGCATTTTTCAACTAAAATATTATTCGCTCCAGCACTTATTTCACTACCTAAGGTAACTCCACCATGACCATTTAGCATTAAATTATTTGATATAATAATATTTTTACAAGGCATATTCATTTTTTTAGCTAGTTCATATGTTCCAGATTTTATCGCAATACAATCATCACCTACATCAAAAACATTACCATAAATATTAATATTTTCTGACATATCAGGATTAATTCCATCTGTTGTTGGCATATCCTTTGGATTGTTAATTTTTAAATTTATAAAATTTAAATTTTTTGATAAATAAGGATGAATCGCCCAAGAAAATGTATTTTTTATATCTAAGCCTATAATATTTATATTATTGCTATTCTCTATAAATATTGCATGCCCTCTCCATGCAATAAATTTGTTTCTATGATTAATATACCAATCACCTAAATGAGCCCTTGAATCTATAATTCCTTTTCCATATATAGTTATGAAAGAAGCATCAATAATATTTAATACGGATGCGAAATTATCATCAATGCTTCCTTCCCAAATACCATAATTTATATTTGAAATATCACCTGGTAAAACAGGATAAGCTAATCTATCTAAAATTGATATAAGCTCTGCGCCTTGTTCAAAATATAAATTAATATTTGACTTAATAAATAATGATGAAACTAAATATTTACCTTTTTTAAAAATTATTGTAGTACCATCCTTAGCTAAATTTATAGCTGTTTGAATTTTTATTGTATCATCATGAATACCATCAGCAATTACATTAAATTTATCTAAATTAAAAGTATATAATTCATTAGGTGTTTTAAAATTAATTATTTCGTTTTCAACCTTTAATGTATAAGATGTATTAGGGCTTAAATCAAAAATAGTAAAAACATTTAAATTTGTTTTAAAAAGAAAATTATTATTTAAATATACATCAAAAAAATATTTATTATAATAACAAAAATCATTTTTTAGCATTATTGAAATAGATCTTGAATTTAAATTAATGATTTCCATTTCATCACCTATTTAATTATATCACTTTTTAAAAAAAAATTAGGAAAATTTATCACAATAAAAAAGAAAAAGCCTAAAGAAATAGGCGAAAAAAATGAAATATATATTAACTAATATTTTTTAATAAAAATATCAGGCAATGAGTATTATATATCTTTTATAATTATTTTCAACATAAAAATTTATGAAAACGTAAACATTAAAAAAGCCTATAAATTAGGCTTAAATTATTGCATAAATATCAATATCAAAATTATATGATAAATCACTTGATGGCATAACTATTAAATAATAAATGCCAGCTCTTAAATTAAAATTTATTTCATCTTGAGGTTTAATATTTATATTTGAATATAGCATAATCGGTAAAATTAAATTTAATTCATTAAATTCATCATTATTTTTTATATATATTTTAGAATATGTATCAATATTTAATGTATAAATTTTATAATTAAACATGCCATCTAAATTACCAATGTTTGTTTTTTCTAATTCATTTGATGAATAAGAATATGCATCATAATTTATTTTTTCTAATTTAAATTCAGTCATATTTAAATCAAATCCTATATAAATATAATAATATCCATCTTCTTCTATTTCAAAATAATTTGTATTAATTATCATTTTATCTAAAATAATTTTATTTTTATTGATAGGATTTCCATCAATATCAAATACTAAATATGATGTAACTATATCATCATTTGATAAAACGCCATATAATCCTTTAGTTAAATAAAATTTAATGAAAGAAGAATCAGCATATTTTCCTTTTATAATATCATTTTCATTATAAATATCTGTTACCATATCAAAATTTTGAGGATATTTTTTTAAATAATTAATTCCTTCTTCAAATTCAAAAATATCAAAGGAATCTTCTTCCATTCCTAAATTAACCTTTGCACTTATTGTTGTATCAGTAGTATCATAGCTAAAGCCATATTCTAAATTATATCCTGTATCAAAAATTTCATATACAAATTCAACAATTAAATCATCCTCAGATATATAATTAAGCATATTTGAAAAAAATCCTAAATTATATATAAATTTAACTAATGATTCATTTTTAACATATGAATAAGACATTTCAATTGTATAAATATTATCATCTTTTTTTATAGTTCCATTTGTTCCATCATATCCTTCTGATGTAACAACTGCTTGAGAAAAGCCTATAATATCATTTAATTTAAAATCATCTTCTTTTATAACACTATATACTGGTAAAATTTCATTTTCATCAAATGTTTGATAATTACCTTCAAATTTATATGAATAAATTGAATCATTTTCTAATTTATAAATAGTTTCATCATTATATGAAAAAATAGAACTAGAATTATATGAAGATGTTTTTTTAATATAAAGTGAATCATTTCTTATTTCACATATTCTTTTTGAAGATACTATATTATAAGATGTTCTACCAGATATATATGAAACTTCATATTCAAATTTTGTTTTATAATAATTTTTTGTTGAGACATTCAATGCTTTTTCATCTAATTCATCTTTTAAATTTGAATATAAAATTAAATTATCTGATGCACTTCCATTAATTACATTTTCTTCTTCATCATCAATTAATTCAGCAGATGATTTTGATACACATGATGTTAAAAATATTAATATTAAAGGAAATATAATAAAAATAAATTTTTTCATAAATTCACCTTCATAATCTTTTTATATTATATCACTAAATTAATAAAATGCAGAAAGAGTTCTGCATTTTATTTAATCATATTATTATAAATAGCTTTAATTGTTTTTTCATAATCAGCTTGATCAACACCAATTATTATGTTTAATTCTTCTGGTCCTTGAGCAAGAAGTTTTACATTAATGCCTTCATTTCCTAAAGTTTGGAATATTTTAGCACAAACACCAGAATGCTTTGCCATATTTCTACCAACTATCGCAACTAATGCTATATTTGATTCAACAGATATAATAGCGTTTAATTCATTTTTCAAATCTGTTATTATATCATATTTTATTTTTTCAACATTAGATGCACTTACAACTACTGAAAATGAATCAATACCAGAAGGTACATGTTCAATTGATACATTATATTTTTCAAATACAGATAATGCTTTTCTTAAAAAGCCAACCTCATTTGACATATGATCTTTTGAAATATTAAAGGATAAGAAATCCTTTTTTCCTGCAATACCTGTTATAATTGATGATTCATCTGTACATATATTTTTAATTAAAGTACCAGGATGAGTAGGTTCATTTGTATTTTTTAAATTAATTGGAATATTTAATTGTTGAACTGGAAAAACAGTTTCTTCATGTAAAACAGATGCTCCCATATAAGATAATTCTCTTAATTCAGCATAAGTAATTTCTTTTATAGCTATAGGCTTATTAACTATTCTAGGATCTGCTGTTAATACACCTGAAACATCGGTCCAATTTTCATATAGATTAGCATTTATTGATTTAGCTAAAATTGAACCTGTTACATCACTTCCACCTCTTGATAAAAGATGAACAGTTTCATTAGGATAAGATCCATAAAAGCCAGGAACTACGATGTATCCATATAAAGATAAAGCTTCTTTTACTCTTTTTTCTGTAGAAACCTCATCTAATTTTCCATCATAATTATAAATTAATAAATTTTTAGCATCAACAAATTTATAACCTAAATAGCTTGATAATAATTTAGCTGTTAGATATTCTCCTCTTGATACTAAATAGCTTTGGTCTATATTTTTATTTAATTCTTTATATAAAGAATTTAAATCATCTTTAATATCATAATCAATTTTTAATTCTTCTTGAACTCCAACAAAACGATCAAAAAGCATTTTCCATACATCTTCATATGGAACAGAATATTTTAAATGAGCATGTAAAATATATAATAAATCTGTTATTTTTGTATCATTAGAATCTCTTTTTCCTAATGCACTTGTTACAACAATTCTTCTATTTGGATCTGATGTTACAATTTCTTTAACTTTAACAAATTGCGAAGCACAAGATACAGAGCTTCCACCAAATTTTGCAACTACTACCATAAAATCACCTTAAAAATCTAGGCCACATAAAACTTGCATAATTTGAACTGCATTTGTGGCTGCACCCTTTCTCACTTGATCTCCTGCACACCATAATGTAATAGCTTTATCATTTACTAAATCACGTCTAATTCTTCCAACATAAACTAAATCTTGATCTGATGTTACAATGGGCATAGGATATTTTTTCTCTTCTGGATTATCATATAAAACTGTTCCTTTAGCTTCGCTTATAACTTTTTTAACATCATCTAAATCCAATTTATTTTCACATATTATTGTTACAGAAATAGAATGACTTCTAACAACAGGAACTCTAACACAAGTACAAGTAACCTTTAAGTCAGGTAAATGCATTATTTTTCTACCTTCATTTTGCATTTTCATTTCTTCAGTTGTATATAAATTATCATTGAATGATCCAATATGTGGTATAACATTTTCAGCAATTTGATATTGGAATACACTTGGCTCAATTGGTTTTCCATTTAAAATTGCATCTTCTTCAATTCTTAATTCAACAGGACCTTGTGCGCCAGCACCTGATGTTGCTTGATAAGTTGATGCATACATTCCTTCTATTTTAGATAATTTATTAATTGCATTTACTGCAACAAGAGTTATAATTGTTGAGCAATTTGGATTAGAAATTACTCCTTTATTTAAAAATGCATCTTTAGCATTAATTTCAGGTACAACAAGTGGAACATCATCATCCATTCTAAAAGCACTTGAATTATCAATAAATACAGCCCCAGATGAAACGATATCATCTCTAAATTCTTTCGCAATAGAATTAGAAGCTGCACCAAGTACAAAATCTAAACCTTCAAAACAGCCTTTTTGAGCTAATTTGATTTCAATTTCTTTACCTTCAAAATTTATTTTTTTACCAGCAGAACGTGAAGATGCTAACAAACGTAATTCATTAATTGGAAATTTTCTTTCACTTAAAACCTTAATCATTTCCATACCTACAGCTCCTGTAGCACCTAAAATACCAACATTATATTTTTTCATATTTTTCATTCCCTCCAAAAATAAATTCTTTATAATTATATATGATTTCAATATCAAAATCAACAAAAAAATAAGAAAATGTTCGTATATTTTATACTACTGTATTAATTATGCGAACATTTCTTTTTATATGTTTTAATCTAAAAACAAAGATATTTTTAATTATTTATTATTTTCAAATAATACATCATCCATATTATAAAAGCCTGGTTTTTTATTAATTAGCCATGATGC
>CAJOQR010000103.1 GCA_905236965.1 uncultured Acholeplasmatales bacterium
ATATGGAATAACTCTTGATTTTTCGGAATTGTATTATGAAGGTGTTGAGCAAAAGGCAGCAATAGATATAGCAGTGAATTTAAACGATGAAAAAAAAGATTTAAAATATATATTTCTTACTTTGCAGTCTTTGTATTATTATAATGGTTATTACAATGAAAGAATTAAGTTTTTATTGTATTTTAAGGAGAATTAAAAAATGAATTAAAAGGGTATGTGAGGCTTGATTTGCTTCACATACCCTTTATTAATCTATTAATATTATTTTATTTTCTTTTAAAGTTTTTTTAACATCTATGACTCTTTGATTTGATGATCCTTTCCATTTTAAATTTGGCGAATGTAATTCGCTAATGAATTGACCATCAACTAAAACATCTATATAATTTAAAATATTTTTATTTAAAATATCTTCATATTTATATCCAGTCCATAGCCATATATTTTTATCTGGATATTTTTCTTTAAATGATGCAGCTAATTTAATGCTACCTTCAATATTAACTGGATTTAAAGGCTCACCGCCTAAAATTGATAATCCATTTATGTAATCATGATTTGAAATTTCAATTATTTTATCAATAATATCATCTGAAAATATTTTTCCTTTATTAAAATCCCATGTATCTGAATTAAAGCAATCCTTACAATGAAAATGGCATCCTTGTAAGAAAATAGATGTTCTTACTCCAGGACCATTTGATATATCCATTTTTCTTATTTGATTATAACGCATTATAATACCTTATTATCTATATGTAATACTCTTTCTTTTATTTCTTGTGTTCTACCTTTGTTCCAGAAATTAGTTCCAATATATCCACAGGTACGCCTTGCAACATTTAATAGGTTATGATCTCTATTTCCGCAATTTGGGCAATACCATTCTAAATTTTCATCTAATAATATTTCACCTGTGTAACCACATTTTTGGCAATAATCTGATTTTGTATTTAATTCAGCATACATAATATTATTATAAATAAAGTCTATAATAGCTAATACAGCTTCAGTATTATTTTGTAAATTAGGTGTTTCAATATAAGAAATAGCTCCACCAGGTGACATAGCCTGGAATTCGCTTTCTAATTTTAATTTTGTAAAAGCATCTATTTCTTCAAAAACAGGTACATGATATGAATTTGTTATATAATTTTTATCAGTTATACCTTTTACAGTTCCAAATCTTTGTTTTAAGCATTTTGCAAATTTATATGTTGTAGATTCAATTGGAGTTCCATAAACAGAATAATCAATATCCTCTTCTTGCTTCCATTTATTACATGAATCAACTAATTTTTTCATGATTTGTAATCCAAAATCTTTTCCTTGACCATTATCTGTATGAGATTTACCAGTCATATATTTAACACATTCATATAATCCAGCATAGCCTAAAGAAATAGTAGAATAACCATGATGCAATAATTCATGAATAGATTCTCCTTTTTCTAGCCTTGCTAAAGCACCATATTGCCACAATATAGGTGCTACATCACTTGTTGCGTTAGCAAGTCTTTTATGTCTTATTTGTAAAGCTTTATGACATAATTCTAATCTTTCATCTAATATTTGCCAGAATTTATCAAAATCCTTTTCACTAGATAATGCAACATCAGGTAAATTAATAGTTACAACCCCTTGATTAAATCTTCCATAATATTTAGGCTTATTTGTTTTAGGATCAATATAAGGTGTTAAAAATGATCTACATCCCATACAAGGGTAGCAATTTCCATTTCCTAATTTATCAATTTTATATTCAAGCATTTTCTTTTCAGAAATATAATCTGGAACCATTCTTTTAGCAGTACATTTAGCTGCAAGCTCAGTTAAATAATAATATTTACTATCCTTATGGATATTATCCTCTTCTAAAACATATAATAATTTTGGAAATGCTGGTGTTACATAAACACCTTTTTCATTTTTAAATCCAACAATTCTTTGTTTTAAGAATTCTTCAATTATTTTAGCAAGCTCATCTTTATATTCATCAGTTTCACCTAAATACATACAAACACTTAAGAAAGGTGCTTGTCCATTTGTATTAGTCATTGAATTGACTTGATAATTAAATGTTTGAACACCATCTTCAATTTCTTTATTTGTATCTTCAGTTGCAAATTTATTAGCTTGTTCAACACTAAAGCCTCTTTGAATATATTTATCATAATATTTTTCATAACTTGATCTTACAAAAGGTGCAAGGTGTGTTAAGCTAATTGTTGCACCACCATAAGAAGAAGATGTTACAGCTAATATAATTTGTGTTGCGATAGTTGCGGCAGTAATAAATCTATGAGGCTTATCGATTTTAACATTATTTATAACTGTACCATTTTGAAGCATATCCTCTAAATTTATTAATTCGCAATTGTGTAAAGCATTTTGTGCAAAATAATCAGCATCATGAAAATGAATTATACCTTCATCATGAGCTTTTACAATATCATCAGGTAATAAAAATCTTCTTGTAATATCTGTTGATGTAATACCTGCTAAATAATCTCTTTGAGTTGTTACTAAATCAGCATTTTTATTGGAATTTTCATTATTCCAATATTCATTTTCACCTTCAATCAATTCTTTTATTGATTGGTCTGTTGTATTAGCTTTTCTAACTAATTCACGAGTATATCTATATGTAATATATATTTTAGCTAAAACATATTTATCATATTCCATTAATTTTTGTTCAATAATATCTTGAATGTCTTCAACTAAAATTCTTTTTTTCTTTAATCCTTCAATATATTTAATTATTTCATTTATCTGTTCATCTGATATTTTATCTTTTTCGTTTACTTCATTGTTTGCCTTTTGAATTGCGATTTCAATTTTAGATTTATCATAATCAACAATATGACCGTCTCTTTTAACTATTTTCATTTTCTTATTCCTCCTTTTTATCGATACAAAATACACTTCGATTATACAATAAAAATATTTTATAATAAAGTTGCAATTGCAACTTTTATTCTTTTTTGATAAAATTTTTATAAAGGGTGTGATAATATGTCTCCATTTGATGGAATATCAGAAAAGGAAATTGAAAAATTAAAAATAATTTTAAATTCACATATTTATTCATTTTCTAAAGATGAAGAAATAATTACAATGATAAATAGTAAAAATATTTTTGGAATTTTTTTAACTGGTGCTGCAAAATTAGTTTTAAATAGCTATACAGGAGAAGAAATTTTAATTGAAAATTATTATAAGGATTCAGTTTTTGGTACAAATATTTCTGATATTAATAATCAAAATACTAAAATGTATGCTTTAACATCATGTAAAATTGCTGTTTTTGATTATAATACTTTAATAAGTGATAATTTATATAAATATGATTATTACAATAAATTTATTAAAAATTTATTTCAAATATTAGTTATAAGATCAAATGAATTTAATTATAGAATAAGAATTTTAACAAAAAAGAGTATTAGAGATAGACTTATTGAATATTTTAATATTGAATATGAAAAAAAGCATAATAAAACCTTTAATCTTTCTATGTCTTTAAAGGATTTAGCAGATTATATATCAGTAAATAGATCTGCAATGTTTAGAGAGATTAAATATTTAAAGGAAGATAATTTAATAAATATTGAAAATCATAAGGTAACAATTAATTATAATTAAAATTTTATTGAAAAAAAATTATAACAGTATTATAATAAATATGTTTAGGAATTTCATACAATAAGTTTAGGAATTGTAAACTAAAAGGGGTGATAGCTGTGTTTAATTTAGGAAATAAAATAAAAGAAAAAAGAAAATTATTAATGCTAACCCAACAGGAACTTGCGAATAGATGTGAACTTACTAAAGGATATATATCCCAGCTTGAAAATGATATGGTTTCGCCTTCTTTAGAAACCTTAGAAATTATTTTAGAGGTTTTGGGTACGTCTTTATCTGAATTTTTTAAAGAAGAAGATGATTCTAAAAATATAGTATTTAGTAAAGAAGAACAATATGATAAGGAATTTGATAATTATTTGCAAACATGGCTTGTTCCTAGTGCACAGCAGCATTTAATGGAGCCGATTTATGTTGAGCTTGAACCTAATAGTGAAACAAATCATGATTATCCACATTCTGGTGAAGAATTTGGATATGTGATTGAAGGAGAAATTACTATAATTTACGGAAAAAAGACTCAGGTTTGTAATAAGGGAGAGTCTTTTTATTTTGTTTCTAATAAAGAGCATTATATAAAAAATAATTCTAATACAAAAGCAATAATAATATGGGTGTCATGTCCACCTAATTTTTAATAGAGGTAATATTTATGAGTAGAGTTTTAATAATTGGTTGTGGTGGTGTTGCACAGGTTGCAATCCATAAATGTTGTCAGCATTCTGATGTTTTTACAGATTTATGCATTGCATCAAGAACCTTATCAAAATGTGATAAATTAAAAGAAGAATTAAAAAATAAAACTAAAACTATAATCACTACAAAGCAAATTGATGCAAATGATTTTAATGCATTAGTTGAATTATTTAAAGAATTTAAACCAGAAATTGTTATGAATTTAGGTATGCCTTATCAAAATTTAATAATAATGGATGCTTGCTTAGAATATGGATGCCATTATCTTGATACTGCAGCTTATGAGCCTGAAAATGTTGATGAGCCTAATTGGAGAAAAAAATATGAACAAAGAGTAAAAGAAAAAGGCTTTACAGCATATTTTGATTATAGCTATCAATGGGAATATATGGATAAATTTAAGCAAAAAGGCTTAATAGCATTATTAGGATGTGGATTTGACCCAGGTGTTACTCAAGCTTATGTTGCTTATGCAAAAAAGCATGAATTTGACACTATTGAAACACTAGATATCCTAGATTGTAATGGAGGAGATCATGGATATCCTTTTGCTACAAATTTTAACCCTGAAATTAATTTAAGAGAGGTTTCAAGTGCTGCTGCATATTATGAAAATGGAAAATGGATAAGCGTTCCTGCAATGAGCATCAAGGAAGAATATAATTTTGATGGTGTAGGAAAAAAGGATATGTATTTGCTTCATCATGAGGAAATAGAATCAATTGCTAAAAATTATCCAGAAATAAAAAGAATAAGATTTTATATGACATTTGGCGAATCATATATAAGACATATGAATTGCTTAGAAGATGTTGGAATGCTATCAACTAAACCAATTAATTATAATGGAGTTGAAATAGTACCAATTCAATTTTTAAAAGCATTGCTTCCTGATCCTTCAACATTAGGTAAAAGAACTATTGGTAAAACAAATATAGGCTGTATTTTTGAAGGATATAAGGATGGAAAGAAAAAAAGATATTATATTTATAATATGTGTGACCATCAAGAATCTTATAAAGAGGTTGGAAGTCAAGCTGTAAGCTATACAACAGGTGTTCCTGCAATGTGTGGAGCTATGATGATTTTAAAAGGATATTGGACTGAAAGTGGCACACATACAGTTGAAGAATATGATCCAGATCCATTTATTGATGCATTAAATAAATATGGTCTTCCTATAACTGAAAGCTATGATCCTATTATGGTAAAATAAAATGGAAATTATAGATAATACATATCCTTTTTTAAGATTAAAGGATTTTAATCCTTATGAATTATTTAAAAATATTAAAACACCTGCTTATATAATTGATGAAAAATCTTTAATAGAAAATGGTAAAATTTTAAAACAAATAGAAACTGATACAAAAGCTAAAATATTATTGGCATTAAAATGTTTTAGTAATTTTGATCTATTTCCTATAATGGAAAAATATTTATCAGGTACAGAAGCATCAGGTCTTTTTGAAGCAAGACTTGGAAAAGAAGAAATGCCTGGAAAAGAAGTTCATGTATTTAATGCTGCATATAGAGAAGATGAATTTGATGAAATTTTAAAATATGCTGATCATATTATTTTTAATTCTGTTAATCAATTAAAAAAATTTGGAAAATTAGCAAAAGAAAATGGAAAAGAAATAGGTATTAGAATTAATCCAGAAATATCAACACAAAAAGGCCCTGAAATATATGATCCTTGTTCTAAAGGAAGTAGATTAGGAATAACTTTAGATCAATTTGAAAGAGAAATGAACCAAGATTTAATTAATATGCTAGATGGAATTCATTTTCATACTCTTTGCCAACAAAATTCTTCTGATTTAGAAATAACATTAAAAGAAGTTGATAAAAAATTTTCTAAATATTTTAAAAATATAAAATGGATTAATTTTGGTGGAGGCCATCATATTACAAGATATGATTATGATATTCCTTTATTAAAAAAATGTATTAAATATGCCCAAGATAAATGGAATGTAGATGTTTATTTAGAACCAGGAGAAGGTGTTGTTTTAAATTGTGGCTTTTTATTAACTAAGGTATTAGATAAATTTAGAAGTAATAATCAAGATTTTATTATTACTGATACAAGTGCTGCATGTCATATGCCTGATGTAGTTGAAATGCCTTATAAACCACCACTATATAAAGCTGATTTACCATTTAATAAAAAAAATGCTAGATTAGGTGGTCCAACTTGTCTTTCAGGAGATATTATTGGAGATTATAAATTTTATGAATTACCTAATGTTAATGATTTATTAATATTTGGCGATATGGCATTATATACAACAGTTAAAAATAACACATTTAATGGTATGGCACTTCCTGATATTTATATTTTAAAAGAGAATAATAAGATAGAAAAATTAACTAATTTTGGATATTATGATTTTAAATATAGATTAGGAAAAACAAGGTGATATAATTTGGATAAAATAAATTTATATCATGTTGGCTTTTATATAATTGAAAATCCTATTTTAGATAAAGGAAGAAAAAATGCTGATTTTGGTCAAGGATTTTATTTATCTAATGATTTAGATTTTGTATTAAAATGGGCAAAATTTGATAATGATCATAATACATATTTAAATGAATATGAATTAGATTTGAAAAATTTAAATATAAAATATTTTAATAAAGATTTTGAATGGTTTTCATATATTTATGATAATAGAAATAATTTTAAAGATATATATAATAATTATGATTTAATAATAGGACCTATATCAAATGATATAATCTATGATGTTTTAGGAATTACATCAAGTAATATTTTAACAAAAGAATTATTATATGAATTATCAAAAATTGGAATTTCTTATAATCAAATTGTAATTAAAACAGATAAAGCATTAAAAAATTTAAAATTTAAAAATAGTAAAATATTAAATGAAAATGATTTATTAAAAATAAAAAAAGATTTGAAAAAAGAAGAAAAGAAATTTCAAAAAGAATATTTTAAAGTATTAAATAAAATGATTTAAAGATAGCAATTATGGCTATCTTTTTTTATAAAAGTTAGTTATATCTAATTTTATTGTTGACAAAATAATTTTAAGTGATAAAATATATATGGTTAGTTCAGACTAACTAAATAAATCAAATATATTTAATCTTATTTGATTAGTTGACACTAACAAAGCATTATGATATACTTTAAAACATTAGTTATAACAAACTAAAGGAGGAAAATCTCATGCCACTTGTTATTGCACCACAAAATGTCGAATTAACTATAATTAAAATTTTAGTTGAAGATAAAGATAAAAAGCATTTTGAATCCTTAGGAATTAGTATTAATCAAAAAATAACAGTATTATCTAATAATAATGGGAGTGTTATTTTAAAAATAAAAGAAGGAAGATTAGCTTTAGATAGAAATATTGCAACTAAAATTATTGTAAATATAGCATAGAGGTGAGGAAAAACCATGGAGAAAAAGCTTGTTGATTTACAAATTGGTGAATCGGGAACTGTTAAGAAGGTATTAGGAGAAGGCAAAATTAGAAGAAGATTATTTGATATGGGTGTTACACCTAATGCGGATTTTTTTGTTAGAAAAAAAGCTCCATTAGGAGATCCTGTTGAATTAACTATAAGAGGATATGAATTAACTTTAAGAAAAGATGAAGCTGAACTTGTTTTAGTTGAAGTTGAAGGCGGTGAATTATAATGAAAAGCTTTGCATTAGTAGGAAATCCTAATAGTGGTAAAACAACCTTATTTAACGCATTAACTGGATCAACAGCGCATGTTGGAAATTGGCCTGGTGTTACAGTTGATAAAAAGGAAGGAACTTATAAAAAGTGTCCTGAGCCAATATCTATTGTTGATTTACCTGGTATTTATTCATTATCACCATATACACCAGAAGAGGTTATTTCTAGAAATTTTATTTTAGATGAAAATCCTGATTGTGTAATTAATATTGTTGATGCAACAAATTTAGAGCGTAATTTATATTTAACAACTCAAATAATTGAAATGGATGTTCCAGTTGTTGTTGCGTTAAATATGATTGATGTTATAGAAAAAAATGGCGATAAATTAAATGTTGAAGAATTAGAAAAAGAAATTGGTGTTCCAGTTGTTGCAATTTCTGCACAAAAAGGAATCAATATCGAAACTTTAATGAATAAAGCTTATAATGAATCATTAAAAACTAGATTTGGTATGACAGTTTTAGAAAATGGTACATTAAAGCATTTAATTAATGATTGTAAGGCAGCATTTGTTGGCTTAGAAGTAAAGCATCCTTTATTTCATGCTGTTAAGCTTGTTGAAAATGATGAAATAGAAACAGGAAATCATCCTGATTTAGTTAAAATTGTTGATGAATTTAAGAAAAATTATACAAATGAAGTTTTTGCAGATGATTTAGAAGCAGTTGTTGCTGATGATAGATATACATATATTTCTAAGCATTATGGAAAGGTTAAAGAGAAAAAAGAAAAAGAAGAAAAGGATAAATTAACTATATCTGATAAGGTTGATAAAATCTTAACAAATCGTTTCTTAGGTATTCCTATTTTCTTAATTATTTTATGTTTAATTTTTAGATTAACATTTGCAGAAAATTTATTTTGGGTACCATTAAGTTCCTCATCATTTGAAGGAACAATGTTTGAAGGATTATTTTGGACAGATGCTGGTATTAATTCACCTGGTGTATTTTTACAAACATTCGTTACTTCTATAACAGATTGGTTTATAGGAGTTGTTCAAGGCTGGTTTGAAAATGCTAATGCATCGAGCTGGGTTACAGGGCTTATCTGTGATGGTATTTTATCTGGTATATTTTCGGTTTTATCATTTGTTCCACAAATCTTATTATTGTTTTTATTTTTCTCAATTTTAGAAGATTCTGGATATATGGCTAGAGTTGCTTTTATTTTAGATAAAATCTTTAGAAAATTTGGTCTAACAGGAAGAGCATTCATGCCAATGATTATGGGATTTGGTTGTTCTGTTCCTGCAATGATTAATACAAGAACACTTGCCGAAGAAAGAGAAAGAACTACAACTATTCGTGTTATTCCTTTCTTTTCTTGTGGTGCTAAATTACCAATTTTAACTGCTATAGCAGGAGGTATTGCACAAGTATTTGGTTTCCCTTATGTTTGGTTAATTACTTTTTCAATGTATTTATTAGGAATTGTAATCGCAATCATTTCTGCATTAATTATGCGTCATACAACAATGCGTGGTCCACTTGCTCCTTTTATTATGGAATTACCATCATATCATATGCCTCAATTTAAGGCATTAATGTTCCATCTTTGGGATAAATTAAAGCATTTCATTCAAAAGGCTTTCACTATTATTTTAGTTTCAACTGTTGTAATTTGGTTTTTACAATCATTTACATTTGATTGGAAATATATTGAACAGGTTAGTCCTAGTGATATTTTAAATGAAACATATGATGAAATGCTAGAAGATAATACATTCGTATCAAAACTTGAAGCATTAGAAGAATATGAAGGCGAATTTGTTGATGCTGATTTTGATGCTTTATTAGCTAAAGCTGAAGATGTAGATGATGATGAATTAGAAATTAAATTTGAAGAAATTTTAAATTTAGTTTATGAAAATGCATATGAGGCTTATGTTGATACAGTAACAGATCCAGAATATTTAGATACAGGAGATTCAATTTTAGCTGGCTTAGGAAAGCTTGTTCAACCTATATTCACTCCATTAGGATTTGGTAAAAATTTAAATGAAAATGGTTGGGTATTTGGTGTTTCAGCAATTACTGGTTTAATTGCAAAGGAAAATGTTATTGCAACATTCGCCGTATTAGCTCAAAGTAGTGAATCAACACCTGAAAATGTTGAAGATTATAAAGAATTATTAATTGCATCTTCTGATGAAGAAGGTATAGATGCCTCAGTTACAATGATTGAGAACACTAATATTGAAAATAGTGGTGGTTGGGCTGCATTAATTTCTTTTATAGTATTTAATATGACAACTATTCCTTGCTTTGCTGCTGTTGCTACAGCAAAAGGCGAACTAGATAAGAAGAGATTCTGGTCTACAATTGGATTCTGGTTAGCAACATCATATATCGCTTCTATGATAGTATTTGTATGCTTAAGATGGTGGTGGCCAATCGCAGTAGTATTACCAATATTTGTTGCTGCTGGATTTGGAATTCATTATTTTAACAAATATAAAGATGCAAAGGTTACAGCTTCAAATTAATGAAATTAATTGATTCTTTAGTTTTAATTGCTGTTATATTAGTTATTAGTCTTATTATAGCGCGATATATATATAAAAGAAAAAAACATATGCCAACTGGTGAATGTTCATGTTGTTCTTCTAAAAGAAACGTTAATAATATGTTAAAAAAAATTAATAAAGAATTAGAAGACGAAAATATTTTTAATAATAAATAATTTTGCAAAAAATCCTCATACCCCCCGTGAGGATTTTTTATATTTTGTTGTATTTGTGTTGTGCTATTAATAAAACAATTTCTTTTTTTATAAAATTAGGAAAATAATTTGAATTTGTTTCCAATTAATAATTTTTATAATAGATTTTATATAAAATATGTTATAATTAATTAAAGAATAACTATTAC
>CAJOQR010000104.1 GCA_905236965.1 uncultured Acholeplasmatales bacterium
GAATTAACAAAGGACGAATTTTTTCCGTGGTACCACCTTAGTTCTATATAAAATATAGCACTCATTAATCTTTAACGCAGAAATACGTATGCTATTAACATCTCTCCAAAAGTGAATTCGATTATTAATTATTAAAGGCATCACACCAATAAGCCTTCTCTCTTAAATAATTATTTTATAATCTATGGCTTTCTTCATCAATTTAAAACACAAATATTTTAAACCATTAAAATAATAAAGTCAATTATAATAATTCAATAAGCTATAATTATTAAAGCTTTTCTTCTAAATATGTTTTAAGTGGCTTTAATCCTAAAGCATCATAAAATTTTTTAGCATTAAAATTACATTCCCATACATTTAATGTAATATTATAATAACCATTTTCTTTTGCATAGGCTTTTACATATTCATATAATTTTTTACCTATTCCTAAGCCTCTTGTTGTTTTTTCAACACATAAATCATCTATATATAATGTTTTTATATCTGTTAAAATTGGATCATTTAAATTTTGATGTGTTTGAGTAAAGCAATATCCTAAAACTAAATCAGATGAATTTGTATAAACAAAAATTGGATTTTTTGTATCATAAATCATCTTTTCTAATTCATCTTTATTATATTTAGTTCCAATTTTAAATATATCAGGTCTACCTAAATGATGTATTAAATCAACATCTGCTAATAATTCTATAATTCTATTAATATCCTTTGATAATGCTTTTCTAATCATCTATATTATATCCTTTCTTATTTAATCTGCCTGATTCTTTTAATTCACATACTATTTTTTCCGGATTTTTAATTGCATAATCCTGATGATATTCTTCTGCTTTATAAAATATTTTTTCATTTAATATCTTTACTACTACCTTTTTATTATATTTATCCTCTAATTTTTTTATGTAATCAATTGCATATTTTTTAACATTTTTATCATTTGAAAAAATAGCTGTTGTATAATTAAACCCTCTATCAATAAATTGTCCTTCTGAATCAAAAGGATCAATATTTGTAAAATATATTTTTAATAAATCTTTAAAAGATATAATAGATTCATCATATCTTAATAAAATTGTTTCTCTAAATTTAGTCTTCCCTTTTTTTACTTCTTCATATGTTGGATTAATAATATCATCATCTCCAACAAAGCCAGATAAAACCTTTAATACTCCATCATATTCATAATAAGGATGGGCCATACACCAAAAGCACCCTCCAGCTAAAAGAATAGTTTTTACATTTCCTTCTTTATAAAGAAAAAGGCCTTCTTCTTTTTCATATGTTCCTTTAAATATTTTTATATATTCATCTAAAAAAGATATTACTAAATCATCATCACCAAATATATAATCAAATTTTAAATTATATTCAGATAAAATTAAAGAAGCATAAGATGTTAAATTTTTATCTCCTAATAAATATAAAACATCATCCTTAATAACAAAAAGGCTATATTTTTCATCATAAAATTTAAAAATGAATTTTTTATTTGAAAATTCATTAATTTCAAAATCAAAAATTATATTATTTTCTTTATTTAATTCTAATGTATTTTTATAAATTTTATACATAAACTAATTTCTCCAAAAACAAAATAAGAGCTAGTGTAACTAGCTCCATTATTTTATGCTTTTTGAACATTTTTTGCAAGAGGGCCTCTTTCACCATCTTCAATATCAAAAGTTACATCTTGGCCTTCTTCTAATGTTTTATAACCATCAGCTACAATTGCACTAAAATGAACAAAAACGTCATTGCCTTCTTCAGATACGATAAACCCATAACCTTTTTCAGCATTGAACCATTTTACTTTTCCCTTCAACCTTGAACTTCTCCTTTCAAACCCTTATTTACATTTATAGAATGTTAAAGAATTTCTACCAATTATTATACTATATTTTTTTTTATAATAAAACGATTTTTAAATAAAAAAATAATTTTTTTATCATTATTAAATCTATATTTGAAAAATAAAATAAAAAAAGCTAAAATAATTACAAAAAGCAACCGAAAGTTGCGATGTTTTCAAACTAAAATTGGTAGAGGCAACTAAATTTTTTATATATAATGAAAGTGCAAATTTAGGAGGAGCTTATGAATATAGAAATAGCAAACAGATTACAAAAATTAAGAAAAGAAAATGGATATTCTCAAGAAGAATTAGCTTTAAAATTAGGAATATCAAGACAAGCAGTTTCAAAATGGGAAAGAGCTGAATCATCACCTGATACTGATAATTTAATAATTCTTGCAAGACTTTATAATATGTCATTAGATGAATTATTATATGATACAGAATCAAATGATGAAATTAGAGATCGTGTAATTGATAAAGAAGATTTAAAAATCGATAATGAAAATTTAAAAAATAATACTTGTTGTGAAAATAATTGTTGTGAAAAGGAAAAATTAAGCAAAAATAAAATAAAAGCATTATCTATTATTGATTCTATTATTGTATTTATTACATTAATATCTTATTTATGTTGGTCTTTTATAAATAATGCTTGGTATGTATCATGGGTATTATGGATTTTAATGCCAGCTATAATGAGTGTTTTTGAAGCAATTTTCAAAAAACAAATTACAAATTTTTTATATCCTTGCCTTGTTACAGCCCTTTATTGTTTTATAGGAATGCAATTTAATATATGGCATCCTACTTGGATTTTATTTGTTTCTATTCCAGTATTTTATTTAATTTCAGATCCAATAGATAAATATATTTTTAAAACCAAAAAAACTGATGAATCAAAAAAATCATGTTGAAATTCAACATGATTTTTTTAATCTTCTAATATATCTAATATATCTTCTTTAGATAATTTTAAATTAGAATCCTCAGAATTAACAATAGATGATGCAAGTTCGCTTTTTAATGCTTGTAATTTAACAACCTTTTCTTCTATTGTATCCTTACAAATTATTTTAATTACATAAACATCTTTAGTTTGACCTATTCTATATGCTCTATCTGTAGCTTGATTTTCAGCACTAGAATTCCACCATGGATCTAAATGTATTACAACATCAGCACCAACTAAATTAAGACCTGTTCCACCTGCTTTTAAAGAAATTAAAAACACCTTTATATCTTTGTTAGAATTAAATTCTTCAACCATATCAATTCTAGTTTTCGCTTTAGTTGTGCCATCTATTGTAAAATGCTTAATATTCATTTTATCTAATTCTTTAGATAGAATTGGAAAACTATGAGAAAATTGAGAAAAAACTAAAATTCTATGTCCACCTTCAATTTGTGATTTTATCATATCAATTGCCATATTTATTTTAGTATTTTCAAAAGGCTCTTGATATATTAATTCAGGTGTAATACATATTTGTCTTAATCTTGTTATTAAAGCCAAAACATTATTTCCACCATTATTTAAATCTTCTTTTAATTTTAAAACATAAGCATCATAAATATCTCTTTGTTTTGCTTCCATTTTACAATATAAATAATCTTCAAATTTATCTGGTAAATCCTTTAATACAGTCTTTTTATCTCTTCTTAAAATAAAAGGTTCAACTCTTAATTTTAATTTTTCTAATGCTTCATTATCATCATGTAAAATTAAATCTTCATACCTAGATCTAAAATGAGAATAATTTGACAAATAACCAGGCATTAAATAATCAAAAATACTCCATAAATCAGCCAATCCATTTTCAATAGGAGTTCCTGTTAATGCAAAATTTATATCACTTTCTAATGATTTTATTGCTTCACTTTTTTGAGTGAATTGATTTTTTATTACCTGTGCTTCATCAGCAATAATAAATCTAAATTTTAAATCTTTATAATATTCTATATCTCTTCTTAAAGAATCATAGCTTGTAACAAATAATGCTTTCTCATTATTTTTTATCAAATTTATAACATCTAATCTTTCATTTGCAAGGCCTGTAATAACATGACATTTAGAGCTAACATTCCATTTTTCACATTCATTTTCCCAATTATATACTAAAGACATAGGACAAACAATTAAGCTTGGCATTAATAATTCATCAGAATCAATTAAGCTTAAAACTTGAATTGTTTTTCCTAAGCCCATATCATCTGCTAAAATACCACCAAATCCATATGAGGTTAGAGTTTTTAACCATTTAAATCCATCTAATTGATATTCTCTTAA
>CAJOQR010000105.1 GCA_905236965.1 uncultured Acholeplasmatales bacterium
ACTCCTAAAATTGCTGATGCTAAATATTCAGCAACTAATCCTAAATCATAATTATTTGGATCAACATTTAAAGATTTTAATGTTTTTTCATATGAAGCTATTATTTTAAATTTCAATAAGCCAACTATTTTCTTACTTAAATTTTCAGAAAAATTCATTTTAAACATGGTTTTATAATAATCTAAATTAGGCTTTAAAAAATTACTTAATGATGTAAATATTTTATCTGGGTCTTCTACGAATCTAGAAAAATCTATTTCATCAAATAATGCATCTAAACTTACAATTAACTCATTTTCAAATTCATTTAATAATGCAAAAACAGAAGGATAATAATTATAAAATGTTTTTCTATCAACTTGAGCTTTTTCAGCAATATCTTTTATAGTTATTTTGTTAAGTTCTTTTTCTTGTAATAAGCTTAAAAAGCTTTCTCTAATGGCTTTTTTCGATTTTATTACTCTTTTATCTACCCTTTTTTCCATTTCAAACATCTCCTAATTTAATTATATATTATTTAACAAAAATTATTCAACACAAAAATTAAAAAAAGTGGAATAATCCACTCTTTAACCAATTAACTATTATATGTGATTTCATAAACCTCTTTTATTTGTTTACCAATTTTATCTAATGTTCTTTGTTCTATAACTTTTTTAGCATTCAATATAATTTCTTCATTATTTTCATTTAAAACTTTATTTATTTTTTTAATGAATTCATCATTGTTTTTTCCTTTATAACAATCAATGCCATCAGTAAGCCAATCTTCAAAAACACCAATATCTCTTATTACAATAGGTAAATTAGATGCCATTGCTTCTAATACAGCAATTCCTTCATTTTCTTCATAGCTTGGGAAAAAATAACAACTTGCCCTATAAAAAGCACCTCTTAAAACCTTTATATCAACATAGCCAGGCATTAAAACATTATTCGGTCTTGTTTTTATTGCTTTTAATATTTTATGCTGTGTTAAAATTGTATCTAAATGACTAAACCATATAAATGTAACATCAGGCATATTTTTAGCTACTTCAAAAAAATCTAAAATGCCTTTTCTTTCAAAATATAATCCAGCACATATTACTATTTTTTTACCATTTTGAATTTTAAAAAATTCATCAAATGCTTTAACGTTTTCTTCATTATAAGAATATTCATCTGCCATAATACCATTTGAAATTGCATAAATTGGGCATTTAACACCTTTATAATTTTCAATTAATTTTTTTGAATAATTTGTAGGAGTTATAATAGCATCAGCATGTTTATACATTCTCATAATCATTTTATTAAAAAAAGGTGACATTAGTTTCCAACATCTAAAAGAATTTTTAAAATCTTCTTTTGTTGAATGACCATGAACAATTACTTTCATACCTTTTTTATGACATTTTTTTAATAATCTATAAGATCCTGAAAATACTGTATTAATATGAGCTAAATCATATGAATCAGATTTATTTAATGTAAAATCTATATTTGCTAAGGACAATGCTTTTTTTTGGTGAGTTAAAGCACGTCCTATACCACTTTGTTTAATTTTACCTTGTTGTTCAAAATACACTAAAACTTTCACTTTTGTTACCACCAATTCAAGTTTTATCACATAATTTTATTTTTTATATTTTAATTTTTTTATCCATTAAATTTAGAAAAATATTTATCAATATCATTTACGATATCCTTATCTATTTTGTTATTATCGGCCATTTCTTTCATTATGTCAATAGATTCTTTATGTGAAAAATCGCCTTTATAACTCCTTTTTTCTATCAATGCTTGATATATATCTATGCATGCTAAAAGTCTATCTTCAAAAGATAAATCTTCTCCTTTTAATTGATGATTATAACCAGAACCATCTAATCTTTCATGATGACGAGATGCCCATTCTGTAATATCTTCAAGACCTTCTATACTAGATAAAATCATCTCTGTTGCTTTAGCATGATTTTTAATTGTTTCAAATTCTTCTTTTGTTAATTCTCCTGGCTTTTCTAAAATATCATTATTTATTATTAATTTTCCTATATCATGAAAAGCTCCTGCAAAATAAAATCTAATGGCTTTATCAGAACTAAAATTATAATATTTTGCCATTTCATAACATTTTTCTGCAACACCAATTGAATGCTTTTTTGTAACTGATGATTTATAATCTATTATTTTAGCAAAAAATGCACATATGTTTTTAATTTCTTTATCAGAATAATCACAAATATATGTACATAAATTTCTTTTTAAAAAATGAATTACTCCTTCTGCTTGAAGTGTTTTTATATCTTCATAGGTTACACTTTTTAAAAATATATCAACCATCTTTTCTGAAAAAAATGTATTTTTTAATGATTTTATTTTTTCTTTTGAATCTATAAAATCATTTTCATTTAAAGTTTTTAAATCAAATAAAACATCATATATATCAGCTATATGAATAATTTCAGATAATTCATTTATTTCAAATTCTTTTTTTCTTAAAGGACCAGTTCCATCTGCATTTTCATGATGATATAATATAACATTTTTAACATCAGTTTTAAAAGGAATTAATCTTATATTTTTTTCACCTATTATATTATGCATTGGCTTTTGTAAAAAACCAGTTCTTAATTTTAAAGCATCCTCACTATCAGTTAATTCATCATAATCATATAATTCTCCACCATTATATTCTTCTCTTACATATTCAGTAAAAGCATTATCATGTAAAATAGCAAGACCTACTAAATCATTTAATTTATCATTATCATAATTTAGATTTTTACCAATTAAATATGAAATATATGCAACATGCTTTCCATGTTCATTTGATATGCCTCCCATTTCATATTGAACTGTATCTAATGCATATGATAAAGCGTACAAAGTTTCTGTTAAATTTAGCTTCACTATATCACTACCTTTATTAAATTATATCTTAAATTTGACAAATAAAAAAGATGTTTATTTTTTCAATAAACATCAATTTAATTTTAATTTAAAATTGTTTTAATAAAATCTATAATTTCTTTATCCTTTGCATTTTCAAAAAATAATTTTTTAAATGATGGTCTATCTATAGTTTCTAATAAAAAATCTTTATCAATTTCTTTTAAAATTTCAATCATTGGTCTATGAGTTATATTTTTAATCCCATCTAATATTTTTTTATTTCTTTGTTCAGGAATAACTCTTTCTTTAGGATATCCTTGTCCTTTTGGACCATTAAATAATTTTTCAAAGCAATATTCTAAATTTAATTCTGCACCCCAGCCAAATCCTTTTGCGAAAGGAAATGCGACAGCATTACCATCATTAATTTGATTAAACATATAAGCATCAGATGGATCTACTATATGACCACATAATACATTTGGAAATGAATTTAATGCTAACATAGCACCTTCACCTGTGCCACAACCTGTAACAACAAAATCAGCAGCATTAGAATTTAATAAAATTGCAGCTAAAAGTCCATTTTGTACATAAGTTAAAGATTTATCATCTGCATTAAACATTCCATAATTATCAACAACATGACCATATTTTGTAGCTATAGAATTTAATGTATTATAAATTAATTCATTTTTTGATGCTTGTGAATTTTCATTTATTAAAGCTATTCTCATATTTTTACCTCGTAATATAAATTTAAGGGACGAATAATCATCCCTTATTATTATAATAGAATTTATTTGTTTTTACTAGTCTTTTGCATGACCAATAGAACCAAACATTTTCATTTTAGTTCTAACAACTTCTTTAATTGCTTCAGTACCAGGTGCTAAAAGCTTTCTTGGATCAAATCCTTTGCCTTCTAAATCCTTTCCTGCTTCAATATATTCTCTTGTTGCTTTTTGGAAAGCCCATTGGCATTCAGTATTAACATTAATTTTTGTTACACCTAATGAAATTGCTTTTTTAATTTGATCTTCTGGAATTCCTGTTCCACCATGTAATACTAATGGGAATTCTCCAACTTTTTCTTTAATTCTAGCTAAAGCATCAAATTCTAATCCTTTCCAATTATCAGGATATTTACCATGAATATTTCCAATACCTGCAGCTAGCATATCTATTCCTGTGTTTTTTAACACTTCGCATTCTTTAGGATCAGCAACCTCTCCTCTTCCTATAACACCATCTTCTTCTCCACCAATAGTTCCAACTTCAGCTTCAACTGTAGCCCCCATCTTATGAGCTAATTCTACAATTTCTTTAGTTTTTTCTAAATTTTCATCTAGTGGATAATGAGAACCATCAAACATAACAGATGAATAACCAGCCTCTAATGCTTTTTTAGCTCCTTCATATGTACCATGATCTAAATGTAGGGCAACAGGAACAGTGATATTTAAAGTTTCAATCATAGCTTTAACCATATCAGCTACTACTTTATATCCTGTCATATATTTATTTGCTCCTTCAGATACTCCAAGCATTACTGGAGATTGTAATTCTTCAGCTGTTAATAAAATGGCTTTTGTCCATTCTAAATTGTTGATATTAAAAGCACCTACTGCATAATGTCCCTTTAATGCCTTTGCTTCCATATCTTTTGCGTTTACTAATGGCATAATAATAAATCCTCCTATTAAATTAATAATTATTTTACCTATGGCTTTATTATAATATTTTAAATTTTTGTTTACAAGAATAAAGAAGCGCTTTCAAAAAATAAATGAATAAATTTTAAAGCTATTTTTATATAATTGTATGCTTAAAAAATGCACCAATAATTCTTTTAACTGGTAAAACCATTATAAATGCATTAGGGTCAACTTCTGCAATTATATTTTTAGCATGCTCAAGCTCATATGATGATATAACCATAAATACATCAAATTTATAATTTTTTGTATATGCACCTTGAACATCCATTATAGTACAACCTCTTTTAATTTCATTTAATAAAGCACTTGATACTTCTTCTTTTTTTGAAGTAATAACATCTATCCTCAAATAATTATAAGCTGTATGAATTTTATCAACTACTAAATTAGAAATTATTATAAAAATGAATGTATAAAGTGTTGTAGTTGGATCTTTATCAATAATACCACCAACGCATGCTAATAAAATATTAACAAGCATTGAAAAAACACCAATTGAAACACCTTTTTTTAAATTAATTGCTTGAGCTACAATATCAACTCCACCAGTTGAAGTACCATATCTTAAAGCAATACCAATACCTACTCCTGATATTAATCCAGCAATTATAGATAAAAATAATCTATTATCTTTAATTTCATCAATAAAATTAGGAATAGGAATAAATCCTAACATTAATATAGATTGAATAATAACACTTAATAAAGTAAAAATTATAAATCTATGTGAAACATATTTATACCCAAAAACACAAAGTGGAATATTTAATATAAGTGTAAATAAACCTATAGGTACATCTATATTTCCTAATTCAAATACCCTATTTAGTACCTGTGAAATAGCTGTTACACCTATAGCTAATAAATTAGCTGGCTCCAAAAACCATATAACAGCTAATGAATAAAGTGTTGCAGATATTACAACCACTAACATTCTGAAACAACTATCCAAAAACCTTTTCTTATTAAACTTAGCCTTTAGATTCAATTGCATATTATCTTACAACATCTCCTGGCTTTGCCTTATCAATATTTATTAATTCTAAATATGAATCAGATTCATCTGATGCACAAAGAAGCATACCTTTAGATTCTTCTCCCCTTAAAATGATAGGCTTTAAATTTTTAACAACTATTACTTTTTTACCTATTAATTCTTCTGGCTTATAAAATTTAGAAATTCCAGATACAATTTGTCTTACCTCTAATCCTATATCTACTTTAAAAACTAATAATTTATCTGCCTTAGGATGAGCTTTTGCTTCTATTATTTTTCCTACAACAAGCTCTAATTTTTCAAAATCATCAATTGATATTTCATTCTTTGATGTTTCTTCTTCTTTTAATTTAGCATTTTCTTTTGCTAAAACAATATCTAAAACATCTTTATTTACATCTAATCTTTTAAATAATATTTCACAAGGAGAAACATTATATGAATCTACTTTACCAAATTCTAAATCAGTAAAAAGATTTAAATTACATCCTAATGCTTTATAAACTTTATTAGCAGTTTCAGGAATAGCTGGTTCTAATAAAATAGTTCCAATTCTAATTGATTCTAATAAATTATATAATACATTTTCTAAAATATCTTTTTTAGATTCATCCTTTGCTAAAACCCATGGAGCTGTTTCATCTATATATTTATTTGCACATCTTAAAGCCTTCATTGCTTCTTCTAATCCATCTGCAACTTTATAATTATCCATAAATTCTTTATATTTAGTAATTGAATTATTAAATGTAGAAATTAAATTATCATCAAATTCTGTTTTTTTATTCTTTTTAATATTTTCATTACCAAAATATTTTTTTACCATTGCGATAGTTCTTGAGACTAAATTTCCATATGTATTTGCTAAATCAGAATTAGATCTTTCACATACTAATTCATATGTTAAATTACCATCTGCTGCAAAAGGAATTTCATGTAAAACATAATATCTAACCGCATCAACACCAAAAATATTAGTTAATTCATCTGCATAAATCACATTACCCTTTGATTTACTCATTTTATTATGATTCATTAAAATCCATGGATGTCCAAATACCTTCTTAGGAAGTGGAATATCTAAGCTCATTAGCATAATTGGCCAATATATTGTATGGAATCTTAAAATATCTTTTCCAATTAAATGAATATCAGCAGGCCAATATTTATCAAATAATTCATCATTTTTTCCATCGAAATGATATCCTAAACCTGTTATATAATTTAATAATGCATCAATCCATACATAAACAACATGCTTAGGATCTGATATTACTTTAATTCCCCATGTAAATGATGTTCTTGAAACACATAAATCTGGAATAGGATTTTTTAAAAAATTATTAATCATTTCATTTTTTCTAGATTCTGGTTGAATAAAATCAGGATTTTCTTCAATATGCTTTAATAATCTAGGTCTATATTTTTCAAGCTTAAAAAAATAACATTCTTCACTATTTTTAGATACTTTCGCTCCACATTCAGGACAACATCCATCAATTAAATCCTTTTCTGTATAATAAGATTCACAATCAACACAATAATATCCTTCATATTTACCTTTATAAATGTCTCCTTTAGCAAGCATTTTTTCAAATGCTAAAGAAACCTCATGCTCATGATATGTATCAGTTGTACGAATAAAATGATCATAATCAACATTCATTAATTTATATGTATCTTTTAATTCTTGTGAAACAATATCTACATGCTCTTTAGGGCTTATTCCCATTTTTAAAGCTTTTTGTTGGATTTTTTGACCATGCTCATCTGTTCCTGTTTGGAAATGAGTGTCATATCCATCTTTTTTCTTATATCTTACAATACAATCTGCTAAAATAGCTTCATAAACATTACCAATATGTGGCTTAGATGATGTATATGCTATTGCAGTTGTTAAATAAAATTTCTTCATTTTCATCACTCCAAATTCAAGTGATATTATATCATATTCAATTAGAATTTAAAACATAGTTTTATTATAGAAAAAATGGTTAAAAATTAAAAAAAACGTCAACTCAAATTGAATTAACGTTTTAATAAAATATTTTATTTTAATAATATCTATTTAAATTTTTAATTTTATTAATAATTGATGTTACATTATAATAAAAATCTATTACAGATGATTTTTCATTAATTGGTACTAATATACCATCTTTATTCTTTGTAGCTTGAATTGAAAAATATCCAACGCAATTTCCATCTTTTAATCCAAAAATAAATGGTGTATCTATTTTAGGAATTAAAGTATCTTGAACTAATTCTTCATTTTTATAATGTATTTTTTCAACTAAAGCATAATATTTTAATTTAGTTTCTAATGTCTTACATTCTCTTAAATCTGTAATATCCTTAAAAACATCTATAAATCTAGGATCATAATTATAAATAATATCAAGCTCAGCTTTTTTACCAATATCATTTAATTCCTTCATAATAGCTTGAGTATATTCATCCCATGGTCCACCTATGATGATTAAGCCTGTACCAAAATTATTTATCATATCAATTAATTCATCATAATTAATTTCTTTAAAAATATTATTTTCATCATCTAAATATTTATATTCTTTAACAAAGTCCACAATAACACCTTCCCTACTTGTTATTTTTACCTTGCACATAATTTTTATAAAGCTCTTTCCTATCTAGATTATACATTTTTGATACTTCTTTTATAGCATCAACAGCTTTATATCCTAAAGATATCAATTCATCAATTTTAATATTAGGATCAATTGTAGCATCATTTTTTTCTTTATACCCTTCAACAATAACAACAATTTCACCTTTAATATTTTCTTCTTTCAAAACACTTGATATATTACCTCTAATATATTCTTCATAAGTTTTAGTAAGTTCTCTTGCTAAAACAATATACCTATCGCCAAAAACTTCTAGCATATCTAACAGCATATCATATATTCTATGAGGGGCTTCATAAAAAATAAGTGTGTGATTAACATATTTTAAATCATTTAATTCTTGAATTCTTTTTGTTTTTTTTGAATCTAAAAACCCATAAAAAGTATATGGCATTGGGGCTATTCCAGAAGATACTAATGCTGATATTCCAGCAGAAGCACCTGGAATTGTAGAACATGGAATCCCACATTTAATTGCTTCTTCTAAAACTTTAAATCCTGGATCTGATATTATAGGTAATCCAGCATCAGATATTATCGCAATATTTTTACCTGATTTTAAATAATTAATTATTTCTTCTGTTTTTGTTTCTTCATTAAAATTATGATATGTTTCTAATCTTGTTTTAATATCATAATGATTTAATAAAACAATTGAATTTCTAGTATCTTCAGCATAAATAATATCAACATCCTTTAAAATTTCAATTGCTCTAAAAGATATATCCTTTAAATTACCAATTGGTGTTGCTACTAAATATAAGATACCTTTTTCTTCTTTAAAGCTTCTTATTCTCATTAGTTTTTAATAATTCTAATACCCTTTTCTCTTAAATCTCTATTAGCATATACTAATCCAATTAATTCACGCTTTTTTTCATCAGATATATTAAATTTTTTCTTAATATCTTCTAAGAATAATAATTCTTTTGTATTATATAAGTCATCTTCCATTGTTATAATTACTAAATTTAGATAAACAATATTTCTTACAACTTGATTTGTTTCTTCGAAAAATTTAACTGTATTATCTACTGTATCAGCTAATCTGAATGTAAATTCATCTTTAATAGGATCTAATTCGTTTATCATTTTTTTCAATAATTTCTTTTCAACTTCAGTAGGTTCACCATCTATATCAACCATATAAATAGCTAAATCTAAAAACTTAAGCATTTCTTTTTTATTTAATAAACTTAAAAACATAATTTTCTTCCTTTCTATTCATAATTATATATTTTTAAAATTTCTTTGCTCCATTTTCCATCTTCTTCATATACATATAATGGTTCTAAAATTTTTAATCCTGGTGCTCCATCTTTTACACCTTCAATTAATATATGATTACATTCAGAATTTCTTTTTGGATATACAAATTGTAATCTTTTTGGTTCAATTTTATATTTTCTAAATGTATCAAATATTTCTATTAATCTTAAAGGTCTATGAACCATCGCAAAAGTACCTTTTGAATTTAAAAGAATAGAAGCTTCTTTTACAATATCATCTAAATTTGCTAAAACCTCATGGCGTGCAATAGCTTTTTTATCATTAGGATTAATATTATTATCTCCTATTTTAAAATAAGGTGGATTGCATGTTACTAAGTCATAACATGATTTACCTATTTTTTTATTTATATCAATCAAATTATCATTAATAATTTCAATTTGATTTTCCAAATTATTTTCATTTATTGACATAATTGCTAAATCATATGATGATTTTAATACTTCTACACCTTTTATTTTAGCATTAGTTCTAAGCGTTAAATAAAGAGGAATTGGAGCATTACCAGAGCATAGATCACAAATGTTTTTTACTCTTTTTGTTATTGTTGAAAAATTTGCTAAAAGCATTGAATCAAGAGAAAAATTAAAAGAATCTGGATCTTGATATATTTTTAAAAGAGGTCTACCTAATAATTCATTACAAATCAATGGCATCATCAATTTCCTCTTTTTTATTTTGATTTCCTGCTATTTTCTTTCTTATTAATTTTACATCATCTAATTTAAAATAGCCAAAAGATGCTTCTTCATCTAAATATTTTACTTTAACATTTCTATTTAATATATCTGAGCTCAATACTTTAGCTTCACCATTTTCAGTCATTACAATATCACCAACATCAGGTGCGCCTTCTCTTAATTCTGTATATACATCATTTTCATAACCAATACAGCATAATAATTTACCGCAATTACCACTAATTTTTACAGGATTTAATGATAAATTTTGATTTTTAGCCATTTTGACTGTAACATTTTCAAATTCAGTAATAAATGTTTGACAACAAACAATTAATCCACAAGGACCAATTCCACCAAAAACTTTTGCACCATCTCTTGAACCAACCTGGCGCAATTCTATTCTTGTATGATATTCATCTGCTAAATTTTTAACAAGCTCTCTAAAATCAATTCTTCCTTCTGCTTCAAAATATATAATTAATTTAGAACAATCAAGTGTATATTCACATTCTAATATTTTCATTTCTAAATTATTATTTTTAGCAAATTCTTTTGTCTTTTCTAAAACACCTGGTTCTAAAGATTTATTATGATAAAATTGTCTAAAATCATCTTTAGATGCTACTCTTACTATATCTTTAAGCTCTGATGTCAAATCCTTTTCATCAATATCAAAAACATCGCCTACACAAAAACCTAATTCTATTCCTCTTATAGTATTAACAACTACAGCTGTTTTATCTTTTACATGATATTTACCAACACCGAAGAAATATTTTTTCCCTAAAGGCTTGAATTGAACTCTAATTACATTCATATTAGATCCACCTTTATATTAAAAATCCATTATAACAAGTTCATGAAATATATTTTTACATGATATATTATATTTAAACTTATCAAATAGTCCTAAAACCTTATTTAAATTATCCTTTAAGCTTGATAATTTAAGTTTATTATACCCTTTGATTTTATCATAAATAGGCTTTAAAATCAAACCACTAGATGAATCATTTACTCTTATGGAATCTTCTAAAAAAGTTAAAATCCATTGCAATAACATTTTTAAATTAGATTCAATTGAAAAATAATTTTGATTATTTATATAAAACAATACTTTTTCTTTATCTGTTTTTAAATTTATTAGCTTTAAAAACAATTCTTTAGTTATTAAAAAATCTTTATCCTGTGCTATTTTTATAGCATCATTAGCATCATTTGTTAATAAAGATGCTAATATAGCATCTAGCTCTTCTATACCATTTGATGTTATTATTTTTATTTCATTTTCAAATGTAATAGCATTAAAATGAATTAAAGAACACCTAGATATTATAGTTGATAATACATTAGATGGCTCGTTTGCTATAAAAACACCAACTGTTTTTTCTTTATTTTCAGGCTCTTCAATAAATTTTAAAAGACTATTTTGGGCAGCAGCTGATGCTGTATCTATCCCATCTACAATATAAATTCTTGGCCCTTCAACTAAGCTTGTTTTAGAAAATTCATCTTGTAATTTTTGAATTTGTTCTTTTGAAATAATTGTTTTATTATCTTCTATTCCAATATAATTAACATTCATATGATTCCCATCTAAAATTGCTTTAATGTTAGGATTATCATAATCAATATCATTATCTGAATATAAAAGACATGCCAAAGCATAAGCCATATTTAGCTTTCCAACACCTTTATCACCATAAAATAAATAAGCATGAGATAATCTATTATTAATTTTTGATTGTTTTAGCATTTTAAAAATCTCAGGTTGATTTTTAATGCTTTGTTCTATATTAATCAAAATTTATTCACCTTAACTTTAAAATAATTATAACATTTAAATATATATTATTCTATTAATAATATTAAAAAAGAGTATATTAAAATATACTCAATTTAAATTGTTTATATAATCTAAAACTATTTTTATACAATCATCAACAACCTTATCTAATTCTTGATTACCATCAACTCTTTTTATTCTATTAGGATACATTTTATAAACAAGCTGATATCCATCATAAACCTTTTTATGAAAATCCATTGTCTCTAAATCTAATCTATCTGCTTTATTTCTTCCAGACATTCTTTTTAATGCAACATCTGGTGTTACATCTATAAAAAGTGTTAA
>CAJOQR010000106.1 GCA_905236965.1 uncultured Acholeplasmatales bacterium
ATAAGTGATATTTTTAATTTAAAATTTAAATATAATGATTTAATTATATTACCAGGATTAGGAGAAAAATCTATTGATAATTTATTAAATGCTATAGAAATAAGTAAAAATAATAATTTAGATCAATTAATATTTGGACTAGGAATAAGACATTGTGGTGCAAAGGTTTCTAAATTATTATGTAAAAAATTTAGAAATATAGATGGTTTAATTAATGCAAGCTTTGATGAAATAAAATCCATTGGAGATATTGGGGATGCTATTGCGCTTGAATTTGTAAATTATATGCAAAATCCTGCTAATATAGATGAAATTAATAAATTAAAAGCCTTAGGATTAAATATGGAATATGATATGGGTGATATAAAAGAAAATTATTTTACAAATAAAAAATGTGTTTTAACAGGCACTTTATCATCTATGGGAAGATCTGATGCTAAAAAAATTATTGAATCATTTGGTGGAAATTTATCTGAGGCAGTAAGCTCAAAAACTGATATTTTAATTTTAGGTGAAAATCCTGGTTCTAAATATGATAAAGCTAAATCCTTAGGTATATATATTATGGAAGAAGAAGAATTTTTAAGACGTATCAAGGAGTAAAAAATGGATAAGATTAAGGTTATAGGAGCAAGAGAAAATAATTTAAAAAATATAAATATAGAGCTTCCTAAAAATAAACTTATTGTAATGACTGGTCTTTCTGGATCTGGGAAATCTACTTTAGCATTTGATACAATATTCCAAGAAGGTCAAAGAAGATTTATTGAATCATTATCTAGCTTTGCACGTCAATTTATAGGTGGAAATGAAAAGCCTGATGTTGATTCTATAGAAGGTTTATCTCCTGCTATAGCAATTGATCAAAAAAGTGCTTCACATAATCCACGTTCAACAGTTGGTACAACAACAGAAATTTATGATTATTTACGTGTTATTTTTTCACGCCTAGGTACTCCTTATTGCCCAAATCATAATATTCCTATATCATCTATTACAATTGATGAAATAGTTAATAAAATAATGCTATATGAAAAAGGCACTAAGATATATATTACATCACCAATAGTATTTCATGAAAAAGGAGAACATAAAAATCTTTTATCTAAAGCATTAAAGGATGGTTATGTTAGAGCATTAATTGATGGTGAAATGATGGATTTAGATTCAGAAATTAATCTTGATAGAAATAAAAAGCATGATATTTTTATTGTCGTTGATAGATTAATAATGAAAGAAGATATTAAAAGTAGAGTTTTTGAGGCAGTTGAAACATCAGTAAATTCTAGCAATGGATATTGTGTTGTTTATGCAAATGATAAAGAAGAATTTTATTCAACAATGCATGCATGTCCTTATTGTGGATATTCTTTAGCTAATTTAGAGCCTAGATTATTTTCTTTTAATTCTCCTTTAGGAGCTTGTCCTTCTTGTAATGGATTAGGTAAAAAATTATCAATTTCAAAAGAATTGATAATAGATTATGAAAAACCTTTAAATAAAGGTGCAATTTTACCCTATAAAAATCAAGAAGAAAGTAATCTAAATAATGAAGAATTAAAACAAACATGTAAATTTTATAATATAGATATGACCATACCATTTAAAAATTTGGATAAGAAAAAACAAGATATTATTCTTTATGGTTCTCCAGATATGATTGATTTTAAAATGAAATCAACAAGCGGAAGAAATCATGATAAATTAGCTTATTTTGAAGGTATTATAAACATTTTTCAAAGAAGATATAATGAAACTAATTCAGATTGGATTAGAGAATGGATAGAAAATTTCATGGTTGAAAATGTTTGTGAAAAATGTAGCGGAAAAAGGTTAAATGAATCAGTTTTAAATATTTATATTAATGAAAAAAATATTTCTGATATTTGTGAAATGAGTATAAAGGATTGTTATGATTGGTTTTCAAATTTAAAATTAAGCGAAGAAAAAATGGCAATAGGAGCTTTAGCTATTAAAGAGGTTAAGGATAGATTAAAATTCTTAATTAATGTTGGGCTTGGATATTTAACCTTATCTAGATCTGCAGATACTTTATCAGGCGGAGAAGCTCAAAGAATTAGACTTGCCACTCAAATAGGCTCACAGCTAACAGGTGTTTTATATGTATTAGATGAACCATCAATTGGTCTTCATCAAAGAGATAATCAAAAATTAATTAATACATTAAAAGAAATGAGAGATTTAGGAAATACACTTATTGTTGTTGAACATGATGAAGAAACTATGAGAGAAGCTGACTGGCTAGTTGATATAGGTCCTGGAGCTGGAATTCATGGTGGGTATGTTGTTGCAGAAGGAACACCAAAAGAAGTTGAAAATAACATAAATAGCATTACAGGAAATTATTTATCTGGAAGAAAAAAAATTGATGTTCCTAAAAAAAGAAGAGCATTAAATGGAAAATATATAACAATAAAAAAAGCATCTCAAAATAATTTAAAAAATGTTAATGTTAAATTTCCTTTAGGAGTTATAACTGTTGTAACAGGTGTATCAGGATCTGGTAAATCATCTTTAGTAAATGAATGCTTATATAAAAATGCATATATGAAAATTTATGGTACTAAAAAAATGGTACCAGGAAAAATTTCATCAATAGAAGGATTAGAAAATATTGATAGAATAATTCATATTTCCCAACAGCCAATTGGAAGAACACCTCGTTCAAATCCTGCAACCTATACAGGAGTTTTTGATGATATTAGAGAGCTTTTTAGCCAAATGACAGATTCTAAAATAAAAGGATATGATAAAGGATTTTTTTCATTTAATGTTAAAGGTGGAAGATGTGAAGCTTGTTGTGGTGATGGTGTAAAAAGAATTTCAATGCAATTTTTACCTGATGTGTATGTTCCTTGTGAGGTATGTAAAGGTAAAAGATATACATCAGAGGTATTAAATATTAAATTTAAAGAAAAAAATATTTCAGATGTATTAGATTTGACTGTAGAAGATGCATTAGAATTTTTTGATGCTTTTCCTAAAATTAAATCAAAGCTTCAAACATTATATGATGTTGGCTTAGGTTATATTAAATTAGGTCAATCATCAACAACCTTATCAGGAGGAGAAGCACAGCGTATTAAGCTTGCATATGAATTACATTCTAAAATTTCTCCTAAAACATTATATATTTTAGATGAACCAACAACAGGCCTACATACAGATGATATAAAAAGATTAATGAATGTTATTAATAGAATTGCTGATCAAGGAGCATCAGTTATTATTATTGAACATAATTTAGATGTTATTAAATTAGCAGATTATATTATTGATATGGGACCTGAAGGAGGATCAGATGGAGGAGAATTAATATTTGCTGGAAGACCTGAAGATTTAATTAAAATTGAAAAATCTTATACTGGCAAATATTTAAAACCATTATTAGAAAAATAAAAAATATAAATGCTTTTAACGATATAAATTTGTTTATATAATATATTAAATAAAATAGCTCATATCACTTTGATATGAGCTATTTTTTAATCATCAATTTCTCCAAGCTTTTCTAAAGCTGATTTTCTTTTTTCATTTTTATTTTTTTCTATTCTATCTTTTAATTTAATTTTTTCTTTAACAAAAATAAATACAATTATTGCTAAAATCATCATTGATGCTGAATATATAAACAATAATTTTTGTCCAGAAGTATTAAAATCCATAATAAGGCCAACTAATATTGGAGTGATAGATTGAGCTAGCATAGAAGAAATATAATAATATGATGTAAATTTTCCTAAATTTTTGGTATTTGAATATTCAACAACCATAGGGAAGGAATTAATATTTATTAATGCCCAGCCTATACCAATTAATATACTCATACCTATATAAAATAATTTCCATTGTAATAATACATTACCATTTATATCTAAATAATTAATTTTTGAATTAATAGATATTATTGCTATTGCGGATAATGCAATAGTAATTAAAATTAATCCAATAAGAATAGAAATTTTTCTTCCTATTTTATTAGCTAAACTAGAACATGATAAAAATGTTAAAATTGATACTATTGATAAAACCGTTGCCATAGTTGAATACATTGTTGAGTCTCCAACTACATTTTTAAAATATAATGATCCAAATGTTTCAAAAGCATTAAACGACATAAACCATAAAAAAATAGCTGTTAATATAATAAATAAATTTCTTTTATCTTTTTTTGATAATGTATTATCATCATTAATATTTTCAATTGTTTCTGATAATTTTTCTCCATATTCAACATCAGATTTTGTATCATTAACCATTTTATTTTCTTTTATAGTTAATATTAAGAATATTAATATAATTATTAAAACAGCAGTAGTAATAGCAAAAGGCCATAAGATTTTATTTTGAATTTCTGTTAAAGTTGAATCAGCATTTAATTTAAAAATTGAAAGCATACCTAAAATTGTTGCGAAAACTCCACCAAAATATCCAATTAAATTTATAATTCCATTCGCCTTACTTCTAAGTGGCTTTGGAGTAATATCAGGCATTAATGCAACAGCAGGTGAACGATATGATTGCATTATAATTAAAAATAACATCATAAAAATAATTACACCTATAAAAATATTCCATACACACATTAAGGCAATGAAAGGAAAAACAATAATAGTTAATAACATTCCTATTGCTATATACGGCATTCTTTTTCCAAATTTAGTATGTGTTTTATCACTTAATGATCCAAAGATTGGCATTATAAATATTGCAGCAACATTATCAAGTGCCATTATTATTCCAACAATATAATTTGTTGAATTAATATTTAATTCTTGAAGCATTTTTTCTAATATAATTGGGCAATATGTATTATAAACTTGCCATATCATTAATATTCCAAAAAAAGCAAAAGCTATTTTAAATGTATTTTTATAATTTAATTTTAAAGTTTTTAATTCATCCATTTTTATATCCTCAACTATTAAGATTATATCATATAATAGAAGAAGAAAAAAAGGCTCATTTTTGAGCCTTTTAAAATTATTATCTGTTATAATATTCAACGATTAATTGTTCATTGATTTCAGGTAAGAATTCATTTCTTTCAGGAATTCTAATTAAAGTGCCTGATACTTTATCAGCATCAAATGATAAATATTCAGGTCTTGAGAATTTGTTTTCTAAAGCTGCTTTTACTATAACTAGATTTTTAGAAGAATCTTTTAATGAGATAACTTGACCAACTGATACTCTATATGAAGGAATATCAACTTTCTTTCCATTAACTGTAATATGGCCATGGTTAACTAATTGACGAGCTTGAGCTCTAGTTGTTGCAAAGCCTAAACGATAAACTAAATTATCTAATCTAACTTCTAATAATTTTAAGAAGTTAACACCAGTCATACCTGGTAATTTTGAAGCTTCATTAAATGTTTTAACGAATTGCTTTTCTGATACACCATATGTGAATCTAACTTTTTGTTTTTCTTGTAACTGGCTACCGTATTCTTTTAATTTGCCTCTTTTAGCACCATGTTGACCTGGAGCTGTTTTTCTTTTGATTAATTCTTTACCAGTTTCACTAGTAGAATAACCTAAACGGCGAGATACTTTCCAGCTTGAACCTGTGAATCTTGACATTTTAATGTCCTCCTTATTATATTTTTTTGGAGAGTAAAATATCTTTGGCTTAATAAATTTTAGAATATCTTAAGTTAAATGTTCACCTAAAAGCAGCGAAGGTTACTAATTAAACTAAATGTCTTAAGATATTATCTAAGCTAAATAAGCTGCTGCTTTTTACCCACGCTTAATTATTTTATCAAAAACAATTTTATAAGTCAATGAAATATTTATTATGATTTTGTAAATTTAATTACATCTTCGATTATTTTAACAATTTGTTCTAAATTTGTTTTATCAAATTCATTAAATCTATTTAAAATAGGAGAATCTATATCTAACAATCCATATAAATTATCATTTTTAAATATAGGAATACATATTTCGCTATTTGATGCAGAATCACAAGCAATATGTGTTTTAAATTCATGGACATTTTCAACAACTATAGTTTCTTTATTTGTTGCACACATGCCACATACACCTTTATTTAGTGGAATATTTATGCAAGCAGGATGTCCTTGAAATGGACCAAGTATTAATCTATTATCTTTTAATAAATAAAATCCTACCCAATTAATATTTTCGATATAATCATTTAAAATAGCTGATGCATTGCTTAAGATTTGAATATCATATTCATTATTTTCAATTAATGATATTAATATTTTTTTTAATTCATTATAATTAGTCATAAAATCATTCCTTTTACCAAATAATTATACAAAAAATATTTTTTTATAGCAATCTCCAAAGTGGTCTTTTATATTCATATATGATATAATTAACCTAATTTAGGAGGCATTTTTTTATGATATATAATCAAATACTCGTTCGTTTTGGAGATTTAACATTAAAAGGTAAAAATCAAAAAGCTTTTTTAAAATCATTATATAAATTATTCTCTGTAAAAATGGCAGGATTAAATGTATTTATAGAATATCAATTTGATAGAATTTTTATACATTTAAATGATTCAAATGTAGATGATGTAATTGAAAGATTAAATTTAATTTCTGGTATTTCATCTTATTCTTTTGTTTTAAAATGTGATAATGATATTGAATCTATTAAAATAAAATCAAGAGAATTAATGGATGAAGTAGCAAAGCAAAAAACAACCTTTAAGGTAAGAACAAAAAGAAGTGATAAAAATTATCCAATACATTCTATGGAAGTAACAAAGATTGTTTCTGCATATGTTCTTAAAAATAATCCTAATTTGATTGTTGATGTTCATAACCCTAATGTTTATTTAGATATTGAAATAAGAAATGATGCAGCATATTTATTTAATACTCATATTAAAGCGATGGGAGGATATCCTGTTGGAATTGCTGGAAAAGGAATGCTGATGTTATCAGGTGGAATTGATTCTCCTGTTGCTGGATATTTAGCAATGAAGCAAGGAATTGAAATTGAATGTATTCATTTTGAATCAACACCATTAACTTCAATTGAATCAGCTCAAAAGGTTATTGATTTAGTTAAAAAATTAGCTAAATATGCACCTAATAATAAAATTAATTTACATTTAGTTCCTTTTAAAGAATTACATATGGCTTTAATTGATAATGTTCCTGAATCATATAATATAACAATTATGAGAAGAATGATGTATAGAATTGCTACAAAATTAGCAATTAAAAAGAATTGTTTATGTATAATTAATGGTGAATCTGTAGGTCAGGTTGCATCACAAACCTTAGGCTCTATGAATACAATTAATTCTGTAACTAATTACCCTATATTAAGACCTTTATGTACATATGATAAGCTAGATATAATTTCTTTATCTAAAAAAATTGATTGTTATGATTTATCAATTAAGCCATTTGAAGACTGTTGTACAGTATATATTCCAAAGGCTCCTGCAACATCACCAAAAATTAATCTTGCATTAAAATATGAAGAAGGCATTAATTTTGATGAATTAGTTGATTGGTGTGTTTTAAATACTAATAGTATAACTATATCAAAGGATTCAGATCTTGATTTAACAATGGAAGGATTAGAGGTTAGAGAGGTTATAAAAGATTTAAAGGAGCAAGGAAGATGTTAACAAGTCTTGATAATCCTAAAATAAAAGAATTAATAAAATTAAAACAAACAAAAGAAAGAAAAAAAGAAAAAAAATTTATTGTTGAAGGTAAGCATTTGGTTGATGAAGCTTGTAAATTAAATTTATTAATTGATGCATATAGCATTGAAGAAAAAGAAGGATATACTCAAATTTCAAAACAGATTATGGATAAAATTGCAAGCACTGATACAACAGTATCAGAAATTGGATTATGTAAGATGATTGAAAAAAAAGAATTATCCAATAAAATAATTATTTTAGATGCTATACAAGATCCTGGAAATTTAGGTGCTATTATGCGTTCTGCAAATGCATTTGGATTTAATACAATTATATTAGGTGAAGGAACTGTTGATATTTATAATCCTAAAGTTATTAGAGCAAGCCAAGGTGCAATTTTTAAATTAAATTTTATAAATAAAAATATCATTGAATTTTTAAACGAAATAAAAGATTATGATATTTATGGTACATCTGTTATAAATGGAATTGAATTAGATAAAATTAAAAAGAATGAAAAAATTGCAATAATTTTAGGAAATGAAGGAAATGGAATAAATAAAGATATTTTAGAAAAATTAAATAAAAATATTTATATACCTATGTTGAATACAGAATCTTTAAATGTTAGTATTGCTGCATCTATAATTATGTATGAATTAAGATAAAAAAAGAGAATTATTCATTCTCTTCTTTATCCTCATTTATCGTATATAATGGTTTAATATTAGGATCAAGCTTAGATTCTTTAAACATTTTAGATGTATATAATATTCCATCTAAATGATCATATTCATGCTGGAATACAATTGCAGGATAACCTAATAAAGTTAATTTAACTGTTTTAATTTTTAAAGTTCCAATATCTAATAAGCTACATTTAGCAATAATTTTTAAATGCCTTGGTGTAACTAATCCTTCGGTTGGTCTTACAACTGATAAGCATCCTTCACCACCAGGCAAATATGTCATTTCATTACTTTTATAAATTATTTCTGGATTAATGACTAAAAATGTATATTTTGTTTGATTTTCATCTAAAAAATCAGTAGCATTCATCGCAAACATTCTTATGTTTTTTCCAACCTGTGGAGCTGCAATACCTACTCCTGGTCTAATACCATATTTTGTACATAATTCTTCATTTTCAGAAATAATTAAATATTGAAAAAGATTTTTAGCTGTTTCTAAATCATCATGATTTAATGGAAATTTAACTTTTTCACATTTTTCATTTAAAGAAGGAGTTCCTTCTTTAACGATATCTTTATCTAAATACATATTTTATCACCGCTATAGATTATAGCATATATTTATTTTAAAAAGAAAGACTTGAGATTTTAATTATGTATGATTTAATTGATAATTATTTTAATAATTTAATATTAATGCCTGAATTTAAAAGATTAATGGAATTAAAAAAAATAATCGAAGAAAAATATAGCTTATTAATAGTTAATTTGAAAACCTGTGAAGCAAATTATGAAGATGCTAAAAGATATAAAGATTATATGAATGATTTTGATTCATTAAGAGAAAAATTAGTAAATGCAAAGAAAAAATTATATTCTTTAGATGAAGTAAAAGAATATTTTTCACTAGAAAAGAAAATACAAAAAATAATTAATGATGATTTAAATGAATTAAAATTATCAATATCAAAACAATTTCAAAATAATAAAAGAATATGTAAATTAGCAAATAAAATTTAAATTAATAAATTTAATTAATATTTTTAAGGCTGTCAAGAAAAAATGCTTGACAGCCTATTTTTATTGTGATATATTTATTGATGTATTTTATTAAAAAGGAGTGTAGAAACAATGGTAAAATTAAGATTACAAAGATTTGGTGCACATAAAGCTCCAAAATATCGTATAGTTGCTGCTGACTCTAGAAGCCCTAGAGATGGTAAATTCTTAGAAATTCTTGGCACTTATAATCCTTTAACTGATCCTGCTACTGTAACACTTAATGTAGAAAGAATTCAAGCTTGGATTGCAAATGGTGCTCAACCTACAGTTACTGTTAAAAATATTTTAGTAGCAAATAAAGTTATAACAAAGTAAGAGGTGGCCGAAATGATAAATTTTGAAGAGTTAATTAAAGCTTTAATTCTTCCTTTAGTGGCTTATCCTAATGATGTTGTTATTACTTGCAGCTCTGAAGAAGAAACTGACCTAGATTTTCAAGTTAAGGTTAATCCTAATGACTTAGGACGCGTGATTGGGAAAAATGGTTCAATTGCAAAAGCAATTAGAACTGTTTTATATGCAGCTGCTTCAAAAGAAAGAAAAAAGATTCACCTTGATATTGATGCTAAGTAAAAATTATGTTTATGAAAAAAGAGTTTTAAAACTCTTTTTTTAATTTTTGTAATCTTTATAAAATTATTTAATTATTGTATAATTAATTTGTAAATTTTAGGAGATAACATCAATATGAATTATTATAAATGTGGTCATATCATGACAACCCATGGTTTAAAGGGCGATTTAAAAATTAAAAATTTATCTGATTTTGATAGATTTAAAAAAGGAAATACATTATATATTTTACATAATTTTGAATATATACCTGTTGTTATAAATAAAGCAACTTTATTTAAAGGAGATACTTATTTAGTTTCTTTTAAAGATTTATTAGATATTAATTTAGTCGAAAAATATCATAGTGATGATATATATATATCAGATAAAGAAAGAGAATTAGATGAAATAGATGGATATTATTATTCTGATTTAATTGGTAAAACAATTATTAATCAAAAAGGGGATATAAAAGGAATTGTAAAAGAAATAAAAGAACTTCCTCAATATAATTATTTAGTTGTTGAATATAATAAAAAGAATGTTTTAATTCCATTTATTGATGAATTTATTATAGATGTTAAGGATAATGAAATTATTATTAATGAAATTGAGGGATTATTTTGAAAATAAAAATTATAACACTTTTTCCTTCAATGTTTGAAGGCTTTCTAAGTGAATCAATAATTAAAAGAGCAATTGATAATAAAATTGTTGAAATAGATATTATTAATTTAAGAGATTATTCAAAAGATAAGCATCACCATGTTGATGATACACCATGTGGTGGTGGCGCTGGAATGGTGTTGGCTTGTGATGTTGTTGATAGAGCTATTAAAGATAATGATTTTAATTCTTATAAAATATTAATGACACCACAAGGTAGATCATATAACCAAAAAATCGCATTAGAATTATCTAAAAAAGAAGAAATTATTTTGATTTGTGGCCATTATGAAGGATTTGATGAAAGAATAAGAGATTATGTTGATGATGAAATATCAATTGGTGATTATGTATTAACTGGTGGGGAGATTCCATCAATGGTTTTAACAGATTCTATAACTAGATTATTAGATGATGCAATAAAAGAAGAATCATATGAGGATGATTCATTTATGGATGGGTTATTAGAATATCCTCAATATACAAG
>CAJOQR010000107.1 GCA_905236965.1 uncultured Acholeplasmatales bacterium
ATCATAAACAATTTCTAATAAAGGAATTGAATAATGAATTAAAGCTCTAGTTTCTTCTAAATATTGCATATCAATAAAAGTACCACGTTTCTTTTGGCATAAATCCATAACAGCACCTATATATTCAGAAGGTGTCATAATTGTTGCTTTAACAAAAGGCTCTTCTATTCTTGAAATATTAGTTAAATCAGGTAAATCAGCTGGATTATCTATAGCAATCATTGATCCATCAGTTAAATATACATGATATTCAACAGATGGAGCAGTTGCGATTAATTCAATACCAAATTCTCTAGATATTCTTTCTTTAATTATATCCATATGCAATAATCCTAAAAACCCAGTTCTAAAACCAAATCCTAATGCTTGAGATGTTTCAGGTTCAAAAACTAGCGAAGCATCAGATAATTTTAATTTATCAAGAGCATCTTTTAAATCTTCATATTGTTTAGAATCAATTGGATATAATCCACAGAATACCATTGGATTTAATTTTCTATAACCAGGAAGTGCATCTTCTGCCATATTTTCAACAGTAGTTACAGTATCACCAACTCTAACCATATTTATATCTTTAATTGAGGCAGTAATATAACCTACATCCCCAGCCATTAAATAATCTCTTTTAACCTCTTTAGGTGTTCTAACGCCTAGTTCTACAACTAAATATTCAGCACCAGTTGCCATTAAATGAATTGTATCACCAACTTTAATAATACCTTCTTTAACACAAACTAAGATAACAACACCACGATAAGCATCGAAAGCACTATCAAAAATTAATGCTTTAGTCTTTCCTTCTATATTGCCATTTGGAGCAGGTATAAATTCAACTATTTGTTCTAATATATCTCTTACACCAACACCAGTTTTAGCTGATGCTAAAACAGCATCTTGAGCTGGAAGACCAATAACATCTTCAATTTCTGCTTTAGCTTTATCAGGGTCAGCTGAAGGTAGATCTATTTTATTAATTAATGGTAAAATTTCTAAATTATTATCTAAGGCTAAGTATACATTTGCGAGTGTTTGAGCCTCAACCCCTTGTGTAGCATCTACAACTAATATAGCGCCATCACATGCAGCTAAACTTCTAGATACTTCATATGTGAAATCGACATGACCTGGAGTATCAATTAAATGGAATTCATATTCAATGCCTGAATTTGCTTTATATTTTAAAGCAACAGCATTTAATTTTATTGTAATTCCTCTTTCACGCTCTAATTCCATAGAATCTAATAATTGATCTTGCATTTCTCGCATTTCTACTGATTCACATATTTCTAAGATTCTATCTGCTAAAGTAGATTTACCATGATCTATATGAGCAATAATACAAAAATTTCTTATGAATTTTTGACGTTTTTTCATTTCTTCAATTGTTGCCATATAAATCAACTCCAATCTAAAATATTTTACCAAAAATACGTTAATATTTCAATTTAATCATATTTTTTAAATATTTTATTTTTCATAAGATTCTTTTATTTCTAACAATTCAAAATATCTATTTGTTTTTTCTTCTAAAACTTGTTTTAAATCATTTAATTCTTCTTGTAATTCCATCAATTTATGAAAATCAGTTGATGCTTTATTTAATTCTATATTTATTTTTTTAGCTTCATCTTCTAATTTAGGTATTTCATCTTCTAAATTATTTAATTCATTTCTCAATTTAGGAGGAAATTTATTTGTGTTTTTGTATGTTTTAGTTTCATTTGTAATATTTTTTATTTCATTTTCTTTAGATTCTAAATATTCAGAAAATGATAAAATAGATTCTTTTATATTTTTATTTTCAAAAATAAATAATTTATTACAAATCTTATCTAAAAAATATCTATCATGAGATACAACTAAAATAGGACCATTAAAGCTTAATAAATAATCTTCTAATATTTCTAAAGTATATAAATCTAAATCGTTTGTAGGTTCATCAAAAAGTAAAATATTTGGATTTTTTATTAAAGTTTTAACAAGTTGTAATCTCCTTTTTTCTCCTCCTGATAGCATCTTTACTTTAGTATATTGAATTTCTTTTTTAAATAAAAATTTTTCTAATAACTGAGAAGCTGTAATTTTACCATCAAGTGTTTCTATTATAGATGCTTCATCTTCAATATAATCTATTACTTTAATTTCAGGATCAATTAATTCAATATTTTGACTAAAATATCCTATATTTAATGTTTCTCCTAAAATTAATTCTCCACTATCAAGCTTTTCTTCACCCATTAATATTTTAAATAAGGTTGTTTTACCACAACCATTTTCACCAACAATGCCAATAATATCAGTTCTATTCAAAATAAATGAAAAATTATCAAATAATTTATTTTCACCAAATGATTTTGAGCCATTTTTAAGCTCTATAAGCTTTTTTCCTAAATAGGTATTAATACTTGACAATTCAAAATTTTTCTCTTCTTTAAATTTTATTTTAGACATCTCTTCAAATTTTTGAATTCTAGATTTAGATTTAGTTCTTCTTGCTTCAACGCCTCTATTAATCCAGTCTTGTTCTTGTTTTAAAAAGATTTTTAATTTTTGTTTTTCATGAGCTTCTTCTTCTAATCTTTTTTCTTTTAATTCTAAAAAATTATCATAATTAGCATCATATAAATAAACCTTACCATTATCTAATTCCATCATTTTATTACAAACTCTTTGTAAAAAATAACGATCATGGGTAACCATTAATAATCCTTTTTTAGATTTAATTAAATATTTTTCAAGCCAAGAAATAATTTCATTATCTAAATGGTTTGTAGGCTCATCTAAGATTATTATATCAGCAGGTGTAACTAAAGTTTTTGCTAAAGCTAATCTTTTTTTCTGACCTCCTGAAAAGCCTTTTGATGTAATTGATGAATCATAAAATCCTAATTTTGATAATATTGAATTTGCTTCATATTCTAAAATCGGAAAATCTTTTGTTGATTTTTCCATTACTATATCAATTAATGATTTGTTTTCATCAAAAATTGGGTCTTGTTCTAAATAATTAATGCGCATTCCACCTGACTTTATTATTTCACCTGATTTAGGCTTTTCGGTGCCTAAAATAAGCTTTAATAATGTTGTTTTTCCTGTGCCATTAACTCCAACAATTCCAATTTTATCTGAATCATTTATAGAAAATGATACATTATTTAAAATAGGTTTTTCAATATATTTAAATGAAACATTATTAAATGTAATATTCATAAATAACCTCTTTTAAAATTAAAATGGCTTTAAAAAGCCATTTAATTAATAGATTAGTAGTATGTAAGCCATGTTCTGTACCTATTGCTAGGTGGTAACTATTTATCTACGAATAATCGTTTTTTTCCTAACTTCATTTTGCCGGAAAAAACTCTCCTACCAAAATTTGGATTTCTAGCTTGTGGGGTTTACCAACGTTTCATTTTATCGTTTCCAATAAATTCGTTTCTGTGGCACCTTAAGAGCTATACCATAGTTTCCCTTAGGTCATCGCTCGCCGTTATTATCACTAATACCAAGCCTTATTTATTAAGCTTGCACAAACACTACAATCATCTCAGATTGTGCTAGCATGGACTTTCCTAACATTAAATGCTCAGTTACCCAACTACCCAAAATTATTATAATAAATATTAAAAATAAAGTAAATATAATTATTTAAATTAGTATATTTTCTTCCCATCTATATATTTAGAATCTAAAAACCATATTATATGATAATCAGCTTTTAATGCTGAAAAAGGAGTAGGCGTTAAACCTTTTTCTTTAACTTTTTCTATTAAATAATTTTTTAATATCCATGTATCTTCTAATTTTTTTGGCTTTAATTCAAATAATTCTTGTATATATTTTTCTGTTGTGCCCAAATCTAAAGCAATTTGCTTAATGCTTATTTTTGCTTTTTCATAATTTGATTTTAATTCTAATCTTGTATTTTCTTCTTGTTCATAGGTTAATGACATTATTATTGCCTTCTTTTAATCTATTTTTAATTATTTTATAAATTTTCAATTTCATCAATAGTTAGGCCAGTTAAATTTTCAATTTCTTTTGTTGAAAGACCCATAGCTTTTGCTTTTTTAGC
>CAJOQR010000108.1 GCA_905236965.1 uncultured Acholeplasmatales bacterium
CTAAAAAAGGTTACTTTATTATTCTTTACAACTGGTGCGAAAATATTATTTTGAACAACCTTAACAATATTTGAAGCTTTATTATTTATTTTAGTTAATTCAGCTAAATCATCTGAATAAATTATTTTTTTAGCATCAATTTTTATTTTTCTTTTCTTTCTTGAATTTTCTCTTCTTGAAATACTATTTATTGAATAAATAATTAAAAAAGGAAGAGGAAAAAGTAAAATTAATATAGACCATGTTAATTTATAAGCTGTAATCATAGGCTTATAAATTATATGTAAAACATAACAAAAGGCTATAGCTTCTAAAATTATTTGAAAATATCTAAATCCACTTGCATAACTTGTAGATAAAAAAGTAAGTACAATTAAAGCAATTTGAAGAATAAAAAATATGAAGGAAATTGTATATATAATTATTTTTTTCCAAATAGGAAGACTCATACGTTCATTTAAAGTCATTTCCCTTCACTCCTTCTTATAATAAATATGATATTTTTGAAATATCTACATATTCTTTAGCATATTCAGGATATAAAAAAGCCACAATTTCATTATAATCTATAAATGGATTTCTATTTCCTTGAATAGAAAATACAGCATCATTTCTTTTCTTTTCAATATCTGATACAGGATCTATATAATTCCATTTAATTAAATATTCTAAATTACCGAAAACATATTCTCCTGTTGATTGCTGAAGAGTCCCTGATTGCCTCCGTACTAATTCTAAATCAAGATCATCAGAATCAGTATATGTTTTTCCATTATATGTATATGATGAATAATCATCCTCATTATATCTTACTGCCATATAAAGTAGCGCTCTAGCAATATCACCTTTAACATCATCTTTTGGTTCAAAATAAGCATTACCTTCACCAAAATCAGTATCTTTTCTACCTAAATTTGCTGTATATTCAGTAACTCTTAAATGAAATATATCATTATGTGCAACAGCTGAATCATTTTTAAATCCTCTTGATTGTGGAAATAAATGCTCTCTATTCCACTGTCCATAAGATCCTGCTGAACCAACATGATTATTTTTAGGCATAGATAAACCAGAATAAATACATAAAACATTATTTGAATTATTAGGATCTTCATCAACAGTCTCTAATGCAGTCCAGCATTCTTTATATGTTAAATGCTTTGTATGGCTTTGTTCTATTAATTTATGTAATTCCATTTTAAAATCTTCTTTTGAATTTAATACACCAACAATTGGTAAATAATATTCATTTTCAAATTCAATTAAAATATCACCTTGATTATTAGTTAAAATATTATTTTTTATATTTTCTTTATTATTTACATTTTCATCTTCAATATTTTTATTATCAATATTTTCATTGTCTAAATCTGTTTTTTTATCACAAGCTGATATATTAAATAATAAAATAATAAAGAAAAATAATATATAAATTTTTTTCAATTTAATCACTCATTTCATCTAACGTTAAATTTATTATATTACATATTTAATTTATATAAAAGTAAAGAAAATAAAAAAAGAATAATAAAATAAATATTATTCTTCTTTTAATTTTAAGATATTAATTCTTTTAAGCTCATATTATAAACATTAGCATATTCAGTAGGATTATATAATGCAGAAATTTCAAAATCACTTCTTGATGAGCAATATTGATTACCAGCTGATTCATTACCAAATCTTAAACCAAAGCCATCATTATAATTTAAATATTGTTGAAAATCATTATAATGATTATATGTATAAAATACATATCTTTCATCAATATTTTTTATTTTAGAATCAGATACAAAGCATAATCTAGCTGCCCCTCTTGATATATTTAAACCATTATTATATGTTTTTTGTTCATATTTTTTTGATATAGATTCATTTATATATCCACCACTTGTTCCAAAATCTGTTTCTGTATATTTTATCAATTTAACTTTAGGTAGTAGTGGTTCATATGGAAAACTTTTTGTGTTTCCACTAAAATAATCAATATTTACTCTTCCATATTTTCCCCATTTTGAAATTGATTCTTCTACTCCATCATTTTTATCATAATTAGAATTTATTGGAACCTCTCCAAAAGCTAAAAGATATGCACAAACTTCATTTAATGATGTATATGCTCCACCATAATAAATAATATCATAATCAAAATTTAAATCATTAATAATATATGCTATATAATTACCAAAGGTATCTAATACATAATATGCATCACTACATTTAATATATATATCATCTTTTTTTATACCACTATCACCAGGTAAATATTGTTGTATACTAATATCACCACTCATAATTCCATTAAGGCTTCTATAATAACTATCTTCATATGATTTAGATTTTTCATATTCATTATAAAATTTATTTTTATTAATATTTTTATATGAATCACCTTTAAATATAGGTTCATAAAATACAGCATGAACATTATTACCATATTCATCTAAATCAATATTATATGGATTTTCCATTTCATTTGTATAAATAATTGTATCATTACCATATAAATTAAAAATATATTCATTTTTTATAGTTTTACATATAGTGCATATTTCATCATTAAAATTATGATCACAAGTTTTTATTAAATTATCTAATTCTAAATTTTTTTCATTATCAAAATTATCTTCATCTATATCATTTGAATTAAAAAAATTATTAAAATCAATATTAATATCACATGAGGTAAGAGATAAAAATGAAATTGAAAATAAAATTAATAAAAATAATTTTTTCATAAAACACCTATTTTTATAATTGTTTAGATTTATTATTAATATAATCCCAATATGGATCTTTTTCTCCATATATACCTAAATTATTTTCTATTGCATAATCTCTTGCGGCAACAAAATAATTATAATAAGGACAATCTTTATAACATACATATCCATTATATGTTAGGGTTGCTGTTGAATATCCTTTTTTAATAGTATCAAAATTAACCATTAAAGAATCACCATCTTTTTCAACAAAAACATATCCTAGCATTCTACCATAATTTTCAACCATAGCTTCTTTAGCATTAGATTGAACATAAATATGATCTGCTTCATTTTGTAATTTTGCAGTATTAAGCTTTGCTGGCCATCCAAATTCTTCAACCTTATTATTTTGAACTTGTGTTTCAGGTGTATCAACCTCTTGATATCTTACCTTTCCACAATATTCTCCTCTTTTAGAATTATATGTTAAAGAATTCATATATTTATCTACACTTGCCTTAGAAGGAAAATAAAAATAAGATGTATCTCCATCAATATTTCCTTCTAAAGTTACCTCTATAGCTCCTCCTGTACCAACATATGATGATGTAATTTCATAAAAATCCATATCTAAATAATCATCAACAAATTTAGGACCTTCAAGTAATTCATCTAAAGTAACAGAATTTATAAATTCACCTAAATAATTTATAGCAGTTAGAGGATTATAATATAGATAATCTATAGTATTATTAAAAGTATTTGAAGGAGTAAGCCTCCATGTTTTTCTTACAAATGCTAAATCTGAATTATAATTTCTAACGCCCAAATTACCAATTACATCCAAATCCTCATTATTTTTCATTAAAGAAATTCCTTCTTTTCCACCAAAGGATAATTCATTTGTTTTTAAATCTGCTTTTTCTAAAAAGCTATCATCTGCATTAGAATTAACAACAACAAAGGTCTTTTTAGCTTCTATAATACCTTTTAATTTAACATTAACAGATGGAAAGCCTTTTGAATCCTTAACAGAATATATACCAATACTATAATTATTTAAATCAACATCCTTATCACTACTATTATATATTTCTATTGCTTGATTAGAATTATCTCCAGCAATATATTCTGAAATAATTAAATAATTTTCTAATTTTACACAAGAAGTTAAAATTAAGAATAATAACAAAGAAAGCATTGCTAATATTTTTTTCATATTAAAAACTCCTTTTAAATTAAATTTGGTATAAATATTATATATAAAATTATAAATAAATAAAAGAAAATTTTATATATATATTAAAAAGACCTTTCATTTTTGATAAATATCAATCATAAAAGGTCTTTATTTTAAATTTTTAAATTATTTTTTATCAAATAATAATATTAAATAAAATTAATCAGCATTTAAAACGTAAGTAATTTCAATTGAAGAAATATATAGTTGATTATTAGGTTCATCAATATTTTGAATTGTTACTTCTGTTCCATTTACCTCATAAACACCATCTACTGCAGTTAAAGTAGTAGAACCTGTAGTTACAACATAAGCGTTTGATGGACTATTAGATGGAATAACATATTTTATAGATTTTATTGTATAACCATCTGCAATTTCAATTTTTAAAGCTTCACCATTAGTTGAATTTACTTTATTATATAATCTAATTGTGCCATCTTTATTTAAACCAACATGATTACTTGCATCATTTTTAATTGATGTAGCTGTAAATAATGTTTTATCTAAACCAATTAATTCAGCATTTGTTAATGTTGCATCAGATTTATCAAAATTAGTTGTGTCACCTTCATATTTAGCAATAACTGTAATAGATCCATCAGCTGGTAATTGTGATACAATTGTAATATTTTGTTCTTCTGATGTGAATTCACCAACTTTTACTTTAAAAGTTAATTCATATGTTAATTCTGTATCAGTAGGTGTAATTATTATTTTATTTTCTGTATCATCTAATGTAACACCATTACCATCTGTTGAAGTTAAAATTATTTCTTGATTTTCATATTTTAAATTTAATGCAATAGTTGTTTGTGATTTATATGTATCAGAAGAAAATTGTGATTTAATTGCAGCAATTGCAGATGCAGCTTTTTCTTCATCAGTTTGATTATCAACTAAACCAATGCTATTAACAACAATAACTTGATATGTTGGAGCTGTAGCATTTGCAGGAGAATATATACCTAATAAACCTGTAACAATAATTTTATCATTTGGATTAAATAATTGTGTATTGTAATTGAAATAAACATTAATATCTTTTTCACCAACAGTTACAACATATGTTTTGCTAGCAAAGCTCTTTACAACGCCAGCAAATGTTATTGGTTTACATTGTAATGAATCTTCTAATTCTACATATCCATTTTCTGCAAAATATTCTGTGTAATCTTCAATATCAACTTCTTTTAATGTATCAGATGTTGTTTCAATATAAACAGTATTTGTTAATTCTAACATACCATTATAAGTAGTTTTGTTACCAAATACACCTATTTCAGTTCCAACCTTTACCCAATCACCAGTTTGTGCTTTTGAAAAATATAAATAATATCCGCCATCTTCATCTTGTAAATAAATTGTTTTTGAATCAGATGAAATAAAGCTTATAACACCTTTTAAATATAATGCATCATCTTTTGCGGCTGCAACATATTCATCATGAGTATTATAATCAACTTTTGCTAATAATTTAAATGTAACATCTTGAGTTATTAAAACTTCACCTTCAGAATCCTTTAAGCTTAATGTTAATGTAACATCTGTATCTTCTTCTGGTTGTGATGTAGTTATACTATATTGAACATATGCATCTTCTGCTTCAGTATCAGCTTGAGCTTCTTTAGCAGCAATATCTTTAGTAGAAATTGTTGCATATTCTGATTCAGTGCTCCATTCAATTTCATATCCTTCATAATTTTCACCAGTTACATCGATATCTTTTAATCTTGAAGGTAAAATAACAGTCTTTAAAGGAACAACTTGACTACCAATAGCAGTTTTAGCTGCATTAGCATAAGATAATGATAATGATTTAGCATAATCAACCTCACCAGCTACTAATGCACCTGATTCAAATAAAGTTAATTGTGCACCATTATACCATCCTAAGAAGCCAGTTGCTGTTATTTTTTGACCAACAACTAAATTAAGATCTGTATATTCTTTATATAAAGCAGAACCTGATGCAGCAAAATATTTAGAAACTCTAACTATTGTTTGCTTAGATGTATCTAATGGATCACCAACATAATAAGAAATTTGTCCATCTGAAGCTGTATCAATCTTAACAATTTCTAAATCTGTTAATTTAACATAATGTCCTTGATATTTTGTTGAAATACCAGTTCCTGATGTAACTAAATCTGTTATATCTTCAACAGTAATAGTCTTTTTAGCATCAGATGCTAAAACATAAGTTGAAGGACTTATTTCTCTTAAACCATTGTAATATGCTTTAGGTCCTGAAACATAAATTGAATTTCCTTGTACTAATTCAGTATTATATTGTTCTTCAGTACAAGATAATCTATAAGCTTCAAATCCACCTTCATCACACATTAAATAAACATTTGTGTTTTTATTTGTAGTATTATATGCTTCTTTTGTAACAATTGTACCTTTTAATGTTAAATTAGTACCACTAAGAGTATCAGCTGAATCAGCATATTCAATTGTATTAACTACAAATTTAGGAATTTTAAAATTAAATTCTTTTTCTACTTTTTTATCGCTACCTTCAACATAAATAGTAGCTGTTAATTTAACACTTTGCTCAGATGCTTGGTTATTAATATAATCAATATCAATTGTATATTTTGTTTCATCTGAATTTGGTGTTACTTTAGCATATTCACTGTTAGAAACCCAATCAACTTTATATGTAACATCATTTAAAACAACTGTTTTAGGGACAACAAAATCACCTGTTACAGCTTCTGATTTATCTTCTATTAAAATAACTCTTTTAGCTGCAGCTTCTACATCATAACCATCGTCTTTAGAACCACATGATGCTAAAATTCCAATTGATAAAATTCCAACAAAAGCTACAAATGCCTTTTTATAAAATTTCATTTTTTCACACTTCTCCTTTTTTATTTTTTATATTAATGGAATGTAACATTATCCATTGATAATAATTTAATTTGATAATTATCTTCATATAATTCAACAATTCCAACAACATCAATTGTTTTGTCTGTGAAATTTGATTCTAACACTATTTTATTTGAATCAACTAAATATATACCTTCTCTATCATATAAAACAATTGTTCTAACTGTTACTGTTTTATTATCAACTAAACCAGTAATTGTTATAGCACCTTTACTAGATGAACCTTCAGTTTTAGTTGTATAAGTACTTTTAACAACTAAATTATTTATTTTAACAATTGTAAATAATTTATTATTGTCTGTTTTATCAGCTAATTCATCAGGTGTTATATCATTAAGATCATATTCATAATTCTTTTGAATTAATTTAATATTATTTTTGTTTGATGAAATTACTCTATCAACTAAGCTTGTTAATTGATATACTCCACCAGTTTCATAATAAACAACAGTTCCACTTATTTTAACTCTATTTCCTATTTCATCTAAATAACCTGTTGTTCCAGCTTGATTTGAATAAGCTTGTATACCATAAACAATACCAGTTTCTAAATCAGTATCATTAAAATAATATGTACCATTTCTATCTAAACCAACTACTGTAGCTTCAAAAATTACTTTTTTATTATAATATTCTGATTCATTACCAAATTCATCAAGATTTGTTCTTAATTCTTTTAAAGATAATTCAATTGCTTCATTATAACAATAATCAGGATCAGTCTCACCAAATACCTTTAATCCTTGATTTCTAGCTAAAGCTGCAGCATCAATTATAACATCTTTATATCTAACTAACCCATCTGATTTACCAAATGAATAACCATTTTGAACTAATTCTAAATTTAATAATCTAAAATCAGCACCTTCTTCAGTTTGATACCAAACCCAAGTTAAATATCTACCATAATTATCAGTAGTGGCTGGACCACCTTCTGATTGAATTACAATTTTATTGCATGTTTTTACTATATTTTTAGTAAATTTAGAAGCAGCCATACCCCATGGCTCTACTCTTGATGTAGATTCTGGGGTATCAACTCCTAAAAATCTTAATTTTAAAATTGTACCTGTTTTATCTAATACATGGATTGTATCACCATCAACAGCTTGATATAAAGTTACTTCTTCAATACCATCAGCACCAAGAAAAGATGTTGATGATGAAAAGCTTTGTTCAAGCTTTGTTGTAGCAACATAATCTATTATTTCTTCTTCTTTTTCTTTTTCATCACAAGATGAAATGAATAATAAAGATAAAATAATTATAAATAAAACTAAAATTTTTGATTTATTTTTTATAACCATATTCATACACTATTAGCTAGCTAAATAAACACATTTATCAACAGCATCTACGAAATATTGTTTAATTTTTTCAGCCATATTATCTTTTGTAATAGTCTTATCAGCTAAAACTGATGCGATTAAAGATCCAACTTGATCACGTGCATCTGATGAACCAACAAATACATCTGATGTAAAATATGAATCTCTTTGTGATAAAGCAGTTGTAATAGATAATGTTGCTAAAGCTGTTTTTGAATCTGTACCAGCTTTTGCCATTTCAGCTACATATGCATCAACTAAAGTAGCTGGTGTTGTAACTGGCATATAACCTGAAATTAATGCAAATGATGCTTGAATTTCTGGAGTTAATAAATATTGTGCAAATAACCATGCAGCTAATATTTCTTGATCATCACCTTTATTAAAGAATACTAATGAAGGTCCTTGAGAAATAGCTGCTGCTTTTTTACCTTCTGCTTGAGGAAGCTTTGCAATATTTGCTGTAAAAGAAGCTGAATATTGATAAGTTGCACCTGCTGATGAACCTATACACATATAGCATTTATTATCAGTTGTTGAAGTAAATAATCCTGATGTATAAGCATTATATAATTTTTGTGTTGTAAAATAACCTAAATCATAATATTGTCTTAATTGCTTAATCATTTCATTTGTATTATCATTATCAAATATAAAATGACCTTCAACTGTATCTGAATTTGCTGTTGTATAATCATATCCATATGCTTCGCATAATGTAATAAAGAAATTAGCTTCAGAATCATATCCTAATGGAGTTGAATTTGGATCAATTTCTTTAATTTCAGCACAAGTTTGCCATAATTCTTCCCATGTTTCTGGTACTTTTAATTCATGTTCTTTAAAGAATGTTTCATTATAATATAAAACTTCTGTTGATCTTAAGAATGGTAATGTATAAATATTACCATCTCCAAATGTATCTTTTGAAGTTCTAAATCCTTCTATGATATCAGATTCTTGAATAGAATATTCAACTTCACTTCCACCAAAGCCATATTTTGCATTACTCATTAAATCATTTAGTGGAACTGTAATTTCAGCTTCATTGTATGCTGCAACATGGTCATCATAACAATAAGCTAAAGATGGATAATTACCTGTTCCCATTTCAGTAATTATTTGACTTTTTACATCATCATAACCACCAATTTGAGTTGATTCAACATGTACATTTGGATAATATTGTCTAAATCCATCTATTGCTTCATTTAATGTTGATTGTAAATTATCACCCATTGTATTCCAGAATGTAACTGTAATTTCTGATTGTGTATCAAAATTTTCTGGAACTATAAAATCTGATACAACATTTGAATTGCATGATGTTAGACTTACGCTAACAAGACTTGCAAGTGCTAATGCACCTAAAATTTTCTTTTTCATTTTTTACTCCTTTTTTTTATAATTAACCCTTTGTACCGCTTCTTGATACGCCTCTCATTATATATTTTCTAAAAATTACGAAAATAATAAATAATGGAAGAGAAACAATAACAACCGCAGCCATTTGAAGAGGATAATTTATTCTTCCTGATGCTTCATCATTAAATGCTGTTCTTAAACCATTTGTTACTAATTTATAAGCATCTGATGTTGTAACCAATCTTGGCCAAATATATGAATTCCATGCACCCATCAATTTTAAAATAGTAATTGTAATAATAGATGGCATTGATAATGGAACCATTATCTTAAATAAATATTTCATATCACTACATCCATCAACCTTTGCTGCATAATATAGTGAATCTGGAATTTGTTTGAAATTTTGTCTTAATAAATAAATATAAAATACACTTACTAAAAATGGAACAATTAATACTGTGTATGAATCCTTCCATCCCCAGTTAGAAATTGTTGAATAATTTGTAATTGTAAACATTTCGCCTGGAATCATCATAGTAGCAAGCAAAATAGTAAATAATAAATCTCTACCTTTGAATTTTAATTTAGCAAAAGCAAAGGCTGCTAAAATAGTTATGAATAATGATACAATAGTTGATGTTACACCAACAATAATTGTATTAATCATATATCTTCCAAAATCAGCTTTATTCCATGCGTCAATATAATTTTCAAAATGGAATGTTTGAGGCCAGAATGTTGGAATAGTTAAATAATATTCATCAATATCCTTTAAAGAAGAAATGATCATCCAATAAAATGGAAATACCATTATAATAGCTAAAACAAATAAGAATATATAAGTAAATATCTTTCTTAAAACTTGTAATATTTTTTGTTTTCTTTCTTCTTTTTTAAGCTTTTCTTCGCTTTGAACTAATGATTTTAATAATGATAATCTATCATTTTCTGAAATATTATTAGAGGCTATTTTTTCATTATTTTCTAATTCATTAACATATTCGCTCATATTTTCACCTCCTAATAATGTACCCTTTTCTTACTAACTAAGAACTGTAATCCTGTTGCCGCTAAAATTATTAAGAATAATACAATAGCACCTGCAGCTGCACGTCCAGTTTGTACATTAGAAAGAGATGAATAAATAAATCCAACCATTGTAGACATACCATAAGTTGAAATATCTTCACCAAATATACCTACAACAGATGTATATTCTTTAAATGAACCAATAACACCTGTAATAACAACATATAAAATCATAGGTGAAATTAAAGGAACTGTAATTTTAGTAAATATTCTTCTTCTTGATGCACCATCAACCTTTGCTGCATCATAATATTGCTTATTAACAGATTGTAATGCACCAACAAAAATTAAAATTTTAAATGGTAATGCATTCCAAATTATATAAAAGCATAAAACAAACATTTTATTAAATTTAGGAGCTCCAATTGATATCCATTCTTGAACATTAACTCCAAAAAGCCCTAAAAATCTATTTGCTATACCCATATCATCAATAACAGTACCTGTACCTACTACATTAAACATCATCGCAAATACCATACCTATAGCAATAGCATTTGTTACATATGGTAGGAAAAATATTGTTTGAAATAATTTTTGAAGTGGTTTAATAGAATTTAATGCAACCGCAATAAATAAAGCTAATAAAGTTGAAATAGGAACTGTTACAACTGTAATAATTATTGTATTTAATAAGCCTTCTGTAAATTCTTTATTTCCTGAAATAACTTTAACATAATTATCAATACCAAAGCTAAATGCTTGAAATATTGATTTACCACTTCTTGCAGCTGCTTGAGCTAAAGATAATTTATATCCATTTAAAAATGATAATAAAATTGTATTAAAGAATGGATAAAATGTAAATATTGCAAGTAAGACTAAAACTGGAGCTAAATATAACCATGCTTTCCAAGATCTTCTTGTATCCATTGATTATTCCCCCTGTTCCTCACTTACTTCTTTTTCATAAAGTCTTTCTTCTGTTTCTTTATTAAATAAGAATACTTTATTAGGTTTTAAATCAACTTTAATTTCTGTTCCTTCAATTTTTGTTTCTGCATCTACAATAAATCTAATTGTTGGTTTTATAGAAGCATCATTTTTAGCAATAATAGAAATATCTCTACCCATAACCTCTAATTGTTCAAGCTTTAATGTTAAAATTCCATCATTTGAAACAATTGCACCTTCAGGTCTAATACCAATATATACATCTTGGTCTTCTAAAGTAGTATCCATTATAGCTTCATTTCCAATATATACCTTACCATCCTTAATAACACCATTAAATGTATTAATTGGAGGTGTACCTAAAAATTGTGCTACGAATAAATTCTTAGGATCATCATATACCTTTTGAGGCTCATCCATTTGCTGAACTACACCTAATTTCATAACAACAATGATATCTGAAATAGACATTGCTTCTTCTTGGTCATGTGTTACGAAAACAGTTGTAACTCCTGTTTCTCTTTGAATTCTTCTTATTTCTTCTCTAGTTTGAAGTCTAAGTCTTGCATCAAGATTTGATAAAGGCTCATCTAATAATAAAACATTAGGTTCCTTAACTAAAGCACGAGCAATCGCAACACGTTGCTGTTGTCCACCTGACATTTCAGCTGGTTTTCTATCAAGCATATTTTCTAATTGAACAAGCTTAGCTGCTGCTAAAGCTTTTTCTTTAGCAATTGCCTTAGGAATTCTTTGATTTTGTAAAGGGAACATAATATTTTGTTCAACTGTCATATGAGGATATAATGCATAATTTTGGAATACTAATCCAATTCCTCTTTTTTCAGGAGCTAATTTAGTAACATCAACATCACCAAAATAAATTTGTCCTGAAGTTGGAAATTGTAATCCAGAAATCATAAATAGAGTAGTTGACTTACCACAGCCAGAAGGGCCTAATAAGCCAACAAGCTTACCATCAGGGATTTCAATATCCATATCATTGACAGCAATGACCTCACCTTTTCCTTTATTCTTAGAAAAGACTTTGGTCAAATTTTTCAATACAATTTTCATAAATACCTTCTCCTTTGTTTGTATTTATTAACTTTTTAACTCTTTCGCACCGTATATATATTTTAACAAAAATATATAACATAGTAAATAATATTTTTTTAAGAATTTTAAATAAAAAAATAATGAGGCTTTTCAAAGCCCCATTGCTAATAAAATTATTAATTGTTTTCCCTATCTTTAACAACTACATCATGTGCTCCACCTTCAACGATAGACACACTACTTACTAATGTAAGCTTTGCTTTTTGTTGAAGTTCTGGAATAGATAAAGCACCACAATTACACATTGTATGTTTAATTTTACTCAAAGTAATCGCAAGATTATCATGAAGTGATCCTGCATAAGGAACATAAGAATCTACACCCTCCACAAAAGATAGCTTCTTAGCACCACCTAAATCATATCTTTGCCAATTACGAGCACGGGCACTACCTTCACCCCAATACTCCTTCATATAATTACCATTTACTAAAACCTTATTTGTTGGTGATTCATCAAATCTAGCAAAATATCTGCCTAACATACAAAAATCAGCACCCATAGCTAATGCTAATGTTATATGATAATCATGAACTATACCACCATCAGAACAAATAGGAATATAAATACCGGTTTCTTTAAAATATTCATCACGAGCTTTAGCTACCTCTATTACAGCAGTAGCTTGACCACGACCAATACCTTTAGTTTCTCTTGTGATACAAATAGAACCTCCGCCAATACCAATTTTAATAAAATCAGCTCCAGCTTCAGCTAAAAATCTAAAGCCTTCTTTATCTACAATATTACCGGCGCCTACTTTAACCTTATCGCCATATTTTTCTCTTATAAATTTAATTGTATTTGCTTGCCAAGCAGAATATCCTTCACTTGAATCAATACAAAGCACATCAGCTCCAGCTTCAACTAATGCAGGAACTCTTTCTTCATAATCTCTTGTATTAATACCAGCACCAACTATATAACGCTTATGGCCATCTAATAATTCATTAGGATTTTCTTTATGAGATGCATAATCCTTTCTAAATACAAAAGCAACTAAGCAACCATCCTTATCAACAATTGGCAATGAATTTAATTTATGTTCCCATATAATATCATTAGCAGCTTTTAAAGTTGTTCCTAAAGGTGCTGTTACAAGCTTAGATAAAGGTGTCATAAAATCTTTAACTTTTAAAGTTAATTCCATTCTAGATACACGATAATCTCTACTTGAAACTATACCTAATAATTTAGAATTAGGAGTACCATCTTCTGTAACTGCAATAGTTGAATGACCCTTTTCTTCTTTTAATTTTAAAACATCAGCTAAAGTAGCATCAGGACTTAAATTTGAATCAGATGTAACAAATCCTGCTTTATAAGCCTTTACTTTTTTAACCATTTCAGCTTGAGCTTCAATTGTTTGTGATCCATATATAAAAGAAACTCCACCTTCTTTTGCTAAAGCAACAGCCATAGTATCATTTGATACAGATTGCATTATCGCAGAAACTAATGGAATATTCATACTGATTTCTGCTTCTTCACCCTTTTTAAATTTAACTAAAGGTGTTTTTAATGAAACCTTATCAGGAATTGAATTTTCATCTGAATATCCAGGAACTAACAAATATTCACTAAAAGTATGTGATGGTTCATTATAATAATATGCCATGGGAATCTCCTTCATTTTTTCAATTTTTATCTATTTTAGCATTTTAATAAATGCTTTTCAATACAAAATCTTTTTCATTTAATTCATTTCAATATTATTTATATAAATTAAATATAATATATCAAAAATTAATTTTTTTCTTCATTTTTATAATCTGTATAAATTAAATTTAATGTCTTAATCATTGCAGGAGAAACAGATAAATTTTTAATTCCTATTTCATAAAATTTTATAGCTGCCTTAGGTATGGCAGCAAGTTCTCCACATACACTTAAATAAATATTATTTTCTTTACAAAAATCTACAATATTTTTTAATTTAGTCAATAAATCCTTTATATAATTATCATATAAATCTAAAGCGTCCTCTCTATTTATATGATATATTTCTTTTGTTAAATCATTTGTACCTATTGATATAAAATCTACATCTTTAAATTCTAAAATATAATCAAGTGCTTCTTTAGTTTCTAGCATCATTCCAATTTTTGGTATTAAATAATTATCTTCTTTTGCAATTGATATTACCCATTCCTTTAAAAAATTAAATTCAGAAGCTCTTTTAATCATAGGAAACATAATTTTTAAATTACCATCATTTGCTTTACATAAAGCCTTAATTTGAGTTATAAATAATTCTTTATTGTTAATATAATTATCAATACCCTTTTTATCTGTATTAAGGTATTTTAATTTTTTATCATCGCCAACATCAAATGTTCTAAATGTTATTGGTTTTTCTCTTAATTTATTTACTGCTTCACTATAAATTTTATATTGCTCATTAAAGGATAATGGCTTATCGCTATTCATAAATATTAATTCTGTTCTATATAATCCTATTCCATCAAAACCATAATTTATAACATTTTTTAAATCTATATTTGAGCTTACATTTGCTAAAAATTCATATCCATCATGATCTATAGCTATATTTTTAAAGCTATTTTTTTTAGCAATTTCTAATTTATAATCATATATTTGTTTTTGATTAGGTTCTTTTATTATTAAATTTTTAAATGTATCAATAATAATATTTTCACCATCATTAAAATCTATATCACTTATAATATATGGTATTCCCCAACTTCTAGCTAAAATAGCTGAATGTGATGTATAACCACCTTTTTTAGCAACAATAGCTAAAATATCTTTTTTATAAAAAATTAAATCAGTTGGATTTAGCTCAGAAACACAAATTATATATGATTTATCAAAATCATTAATTTTATTTTCACCTAAATTATTTAAAATTCTTTCTTTAATATCATTTAAATCAGCAACACGCTCCTTTAAATAAATAGATGTTGAAGAATTTAATTCATTTATATGCTTATCTATTGCTATATCAATAGCCTCATATGCTTTAGAGCCTTTATATATTAAATCTAATATATCCTTTTTTAATGTTTGATCAGATATCATTAATTTTAAAGCAATTAAATAATCGCTTAATTCTTGGTTATCAACAATCATTTTATCTATTTGAGCTAATGATTTTGTTAAAGCATTTAAAAAGCTTTCTTCTTCATTTTCAACAATCAAATTGCTTTTATTAAAATTTTTCATTTTAATATTTCCAATAGCTATACCATCAGATAATATTGTTTTAATTTGATATTTCATATTCTACTTCCTTAAAATTATTAAAGGTATCTCCATCTCATCTTTTGTAATACCTGCGTGATGAGATTTAAATATAAAATTATTTTCTCCTTTGTAATTAAAATATCTATCATTAATCGCAAATGCTACATAATCAGCTAAAAAATCATCTATTCTAGGAGATCTTTTATCATCCTTTAATCCAAAAAAGCCTTTTTCTATTGCCTCATTTGTTTTCATTAAAATATAATATCCATCAAATAATATATTAAAAATATTTTCAAATTCTTTATTCTTTCCTTCTTTTACCTTAAAAGTTATACATCTACCATCATTTGATGGATTTCTTTTTAATAATTCATTTATTAATTTAAGATTATATATATCTATATTTTTAACAGCTCTATGACCATGATCTGCAGAAATTATTAATAATGTATCGCTTGTTAATTTATTAGAATAAGATTTGATTTTTTCATCTATTTCTTTTAATAATTTTTTAACCTTTAAATCGTATGGTCCTTCCCCATGCATTGTAAAATCTGGTTCATCATAATAAACATATTGAATTTGATTTTCACACCTTTTATTATATTCAAGACTTTGATTTAAAATATCATCAAATGTTCTATTTTTATTATTAAAATTAGGTTCTACTAAATAACCTTTAACATTATCCATTTCAGCAAAAAAAGGCTTATAAGGTATATTTTTAAAACCATTTATTCCAGTTGGCTTTTCAGTTATATAATTATTCCCATTAAAAAGAATTATATTTTGATCTATTTCTTTAAAATAATTTTCCCAGCCTGTCCAGCCTGTTTCATAAGGGGAAAGCCCTGATTTAATAGATGTTGTTGATGCTGCAGTTGTTGATGGATAAATTGAATGAATAGATTTAACATAATGCTTTTTTAAAAAAGAATCATCATCTAAATTATTCATTAATATATTAGTCCCCATTCCATCTAAAATAAATATAATCATTTTTTTATATTTTTTATCAAAAACATCACTTATAATTGGATATTTATAATCATAACCAAAATTATTCTTAAAGCCTGAAATTATTCCTAATAATGTATCATTAAAATCTGGATATACTATTTCATCTTTTTTATATAAAGCTTTTATATTATCTTTAATATTTTCATTAATTTCTGGTGTTAAAAAGCTTAATAACAAATAATTATCATTTAATTTAACCTCTATTGATAAATTAAATGAATCAGTTATAATATATCCTTCTTTTAATAAATCATATAAATAATCATACATTGATTTTGAATCATTAAATTGCAAAAAAGAATAATTTTTCTTTATTTCATATCTAATCAATGCTTAATCACCATCTTTTTTTCTATTTTTAAATTTAATTTATTTGCAAAATCTATTACTTTTTCTACATTATCATTATATAAATCAAGCGGATTATGAGCATCAGATGAAATTAATATTTTTAAATCTTTATATTCTTTAGCTATTTCCCAAAATTTTACATATGGATATTTCCACATATTCATATCGTTTTTATTGCTTGAATATTTTAAACCATTCGCATTAATTTCAACATAAACATCACACTTTATACATAATTCAAATATAGATCTTGTTATTTTTTCACATTTTTCATCAAAATTCCAATTTCCATTTTTATCTTTATAATTAAACATAAAAATATCTGGATGAACAAAAATATTAAAAATATTTACATCCATTGCCTTTTTAAGTGTTTCTAAATATCCATCTATATTATCATAATTAACATCACTATAAACATCTATAATTTTATTATTGTATTCATAATAATGAATTCCTAGATTTAAATAATCTACTTTTTTTCTTAAATTAATATAAAAATCCTTTTCTTTTTCTAAATATTCTGTTTCAAATCCACTTAAAATATTAATTTTATCGCCAAATTTTATTTTACATTCTTCTATTTGCTTTAAATATGAAAAAACATCTTCTTCTTTCATATTTTGGAAGCTCCATGTTCTTTTATAATCAGCTTCATTCATAAATGATTCTAAAATAGGTGCATGATCAGTCATGCCTAATTCAATAAAGCCTAAAGAAATTGCCTCATTTACATAATCTATTACATCACCTTCAGCATGATTACAAAATCTCATATGAGTATGGTAATTAGTTTTATACATAATAAATTCCTCTCTAATTATTATAATTTTAACAAAATTATAAATAAAATAAAAGGGCTTCAATAAAGCCCTATATATAAATAAATTAAAATATTAATCTAATGGAATCAAATTTGTTTTCTTTTCTGTTGCCACAACAATTGATGTTTCAACATTTGAAACATGTGGAACACTTAATAATTTATCAAAAATAAAATTTCTATAATATTGGAAATTTTTAGCTACAATTTTTAACATAAACGCAGCCTCACCAGTTATTGTATAACATTCTGTTACTTCTGGAATTTTATTAACTTCATCAATAAATTGTGTTGATGTTTCTCTATTAAGTGGTTGCATAGCAACTTTTACAAAACAAGTAATTTCAAAACCTAAAATTTTTTCATCAACTACAGCTGTAAATTGCTTTAAAACCTTTTGTTCTTTTAAATTTTTAACACGTAAAAGGCAAGAAGATGGTGCTAAACCAATTTTTTTTGATAATTCAATATTTGAAATTGATGAATCTTCTTGTAAATAACTTATTATCTTTTTATCATATTCATCTAATTTTAATTCCATTTTTATTCACTATCCTTATAAAATTCATTTTTATTTTAACACAAAGAAATATCTATGTCAAAATAAAATTCTATAAAAATATAAAAACGCCTTATAAAATTCGGCGTTTTTTTGACATTTTTAAAATTTTTCAAAAGAACAAATTTTTGTATTTGCAGGTAAATGCTTCTTAACTATTGAATAAAATCCTGAAACATTTCTTATTGTAACTACATTAGTTATATTATATTTGGCATTTAAATATTCATTTAATATAGATTCTATTTTTTCATCTTCTAAATTAGAAAAAATCCAAATAGCTAATTTTTCTGATGTAAAATAATCATATAAAATAACATAATATAATTCATTAATTGTTATTAAATCTATAGAGATTCTAACCTCTTTAAATTTTTCTAGCATATTTTGATATGCATTTTTTATAATTAAATCATAATCATGATTATAAATATCTAAAAATTTCTTATGAATAATATCAATATTTCTATTAGAAATTATTAATCCCTTTGAACTTAAAATATCGCAAATCTCTTCTCTTCCATAATTTTTTCTTTTATAATAATCAATCAAACAACAAGTCTTAGCTGAATATGTTGAGCCTTTAAAGGCTAATTTATTAGCTGTTTGTGAAAAATAAATAATTGAATCATTACATTTAGGACATGAATATCCTAAATTTTTTATTCTTATAAATCTTCCAGATGAAAATTGAATAACTTTATTAGATATTGCATGCTTATAAATAAACTTAGTTTTGCAAAAAGGACAATTCATAATTTCTGGCTTATAGCTTTTACATGACCTTTCCTTAAGCTTACTCATTTAAAAAGTCCCCCTAAAATTTTAAATACATTATCTACTTGAGAGCTTTCTGATTCTCCAAAGGTTGCTCTATTTGCAAAATGCTCACAATTATTTGATATTAAATTATATCCCATTTCTCCTAAATGAGCTTTTGCATAAAATATTATTTCATCAGGAGAATTTTTCTTTTCTAATTCATCTATAGTATAATCTCTTACTTCTAATATACCACCCTTTAAAAATTCATCTAATGAAACAGTATTTATATTTGCTGTATCTTCTCTTACCTCACTACCCTTTGGTGATGCAAATTGATATACAACATCATCGCTTTCATAAATACCATAATGATAATATATACCTCTATTTACTCTTATTTGATCAGAATATTCAGGTTTTCTATTGCTCCACATTCAAATCATCTTCCTCATCCATTTTTAATATTTCAAATACTTTATTGTAAGCATCAATAAAGTCTTCTTGTGGCAATTCATAATTTAAGCATTTAAATAATTTATTATCTTGATAAAGCAAAGCTGTAAAATATACATTTTTACCTTGAATTGTAAAAAGTGGAATTTTATCTAGGTTTACCTCATCTACTTCTTTAAAAATTTCTAAACCAACAAATTTATTACATTTTTCTAATGATTTATTCGCACCATTA
>CAJOQR010000109.1 GCA_905236965.1 uncultured Acholeplasmatales bacterium
AAGGAATTAAAATTAGAAATTGTTAAGAGATATTTGAAAGGTGAGTCAGCTTCAGCATTAGCAAACGAATATGGAATGCCATATTCCACAAGAAATAAAATAGTGTTATGGAGTAAACACTATGAAATTAATGGCGAGGAATCATTAGAGACCTTATCTTATAACAAAACATATCCAAAGGAATTAAAAGAAAAAATAATATTTAAAAGGCATTATGTTAAAAGCATAATGCCTTTTTATAAAATAAAAAAACATTTTGTATTAATTTACAAAATGTCTAATTTATCACACTGGGGCGCATGACAGGGATCGAACCTGCGCGTGTTGGAGCCACAATCCAATGTGTTAACCACTTCACCACATGCGCCATATTCAATTAACGTGCAATATTATTATACACAAATTAAATCATTTGTAAAGTTAAAGTATTGAATTTTTGGTAAAAAATGATACAATAATCACATATTGATTATGTAACTATGTTTTATGTTGAAAGGATATAGCGATGAGTAATGGAATTAAAACTTTTTTTAAAGTATTTTATATAGCATTAGGTGTTATTTTAGCAGCATTTGTAGCAATAATAGCTTATAACAATTATGCAATTGGACATATTCAATCAATTGCGAATGAGGCTGTTAAATCAAAAGATTATACTGAATTAGAAAGAATTTTTGGAACATTTTTTAGTACTGATGCAATATTAGATGAAAGAACTGATAAATATGATTTAGTCGTTTATCCATCTGTTGCTTTTTCAAGCTATACATATTATAACGCTGATGATGAAGCACAATTGTATGAAAAAGAAGATTATTCATATTATATATATGTTGTAGAACCAAGTCTTGATATAATTAATGATGTTTATAAATCATCTATATTATCAAATGAATCTGGTATTAGATTATTTTTTGATGATGATACATCATTTTTATATTATTTTACAATAGATCAAACATATAATACAGCTTACCTACAAGAAAAGCCAACTGATGAAAATTCAGCTATTTTATATACAAAAAGAAATACTTTTACAGCTTATTCATATTTAAATTATTTTGATATTACTATTACATCATCTATTATTGATGCAGCTAAAGCTGTATCAAATTCAAATGCTTCTGCAACCTTATCTGGTATAAGTTTAGTAGATTCAAGTGGAAGAGATGTAGCTAAATATGATGTTTTAATGGATTTCTCTCAAGATTTTTATACATATATTGATACTTATGTAACATCTTATAATAATTATATTTTAGAATTTAAAGCTGCATCAGATAATGATACAAAAAAAGAATTAACATCACAATTTGAGAATTTCTTTTATGGTGATAATAATGATGGATTTTATTATACATTTTCTAATAATTTAAATTGTGGAGTTGGTTATGGTAAAGATTATGCATATCCTGGTTGGTTATATTTACAAGCAGGTGGAATGACATTATTATTTATATTTGTTTTATTCTTATTATATATGTTATTATTCCATTTTGGTTTCTTAAGAAGCACTGCAGAAAAAATTATTAATGGCAGCAGAAGAAGAAATGTCGGAAGAAAAGGTAATGTTGATGTTTCATCTTCTAGAATATCTAAAGTAAATAAAGATAATGAAAAAGATATAAAAGAAAAAGAATTATCAATAGATGAAGAAAATAAAAATAATATTATAGATGAATTATAAAAAGAAGCCTTAGGCTTCTTTTATTATTTTTATAAGATTATTTAAAGCATCTTCTATATTTGATATATCAATAGCTGTATATCCTATAATTAAGGTATTAGAATTATTTTTACATACATCAAAATCCTTTAATGCTTGAATTTTTATATTTTCATTTTTTGCCATAATTAAAACTTTATCTACATCTTTTTTTAAATCTATTAATAAAGATAAATAATTTTTCTTTTCATCTATATTACCAAATTCTTTTAATTTTTTTATACATAGCTCTCTTTTATAAATTAATTCTTTTTTTCTTTTGTTAATATATTTAGCATATCCTCCACTATTTATAAAATCTCTTAATATAATTTGAGTTAATGATGATACAGGGTTTGTATAACCATTATAAGAAATTATATATTTTTTTAATATTTCATCTGGTAATATAACATAAGATATTCTAAATCCTGGGAATAATGTATTAGAAAAAGTTGAAAAAAAGATTGTATTTGTATTTGATAAAGAATAAATTGCGGTAGTTGGTGCTTGATTTATTCTAAATTCAGCATCAAAATCATCTTCAATAATATATGAATTATTTTTGATTGCATTGCTGATTAATTCTTTTTTTCTTTTAATACTCATTTTTATTCCTGTTGGAAATTGATTAAAAGGAGTTGTATATAATATTGTTTTATAATTAGGAACTAAAACACCTTCATCATCTAATCCTATATAATTTATTTTGAAATTATTATTTTCTCCAATTTTTGCTAATTTATGATATCCTGGATTTTCTAATGTTATATTATCACAATCTAATAATTTAATTATTCTTTCAAGCATCTCTAAACCTGTTCCTATTAAAATATTATTATAAGAACAATTTATTGCCCTATTTTGGGCTAAATGATTAGATATTGCAATTTTTAAATCCTCTTTTCCTAAAAGAGGAGATTTATCTAAAAATTCATTAGAATAATTTATTTCTTTTAATATTTTTTTAAAATATGTAGAATTAAATTTTGAAACACTTTGTGTTGTAAAATCATATTTATATTTAATATTATTTTCTTTATTTATTATAATTTCTTTTTTGCTTTGATGGCATAAAGGCATTTCAGATACATAATATCCTTTTTTTTCAATTGTATAAATATATCCTTCATTTGCTAATAATTCATATGCATTTATAACAGTACTTAATGATATATTTAAATCAATTGATAAATTTCTTTTAGAAGGTAATTTTTCAT
>CAJOQR010000110.1 GCA_905236965.1 uncultured Acholeplasmatales bacterium
AACCGTATTTTAACGGAATTTAGTCATTCATTCTTACTGATTGAAAATTTCAACTATTTATAGCGGAATTTACTTTTTCAATTAACGTATAAATATTTTCCTGTATATAAATGTAATTTATAAATTATTGTTTTTTCAATATTTCAATACATTCCATTATGTAATTACAATCTTCTTCACTTATTTGATAATATCTACTACAAGAAACTATATATAAATGACCATCACATATTTCACGCACTTCAAGTATCATATCATCACTATATAAGATTAAATATTTACTATTACTACCAAAATCAAAAGATATACATTTATCTTTTTTACTAGCATAACTAACTTCTAAATAGTCTAAAGATTTAATGTAATTATATATTGTATCTTCAGCATCAACCACTTCATACATTTCGTTTTCATCTTCTGGAGAATATGATATATTATGTATTCTAAGGTGTGTGTATTGATATCTTTGTAAAAAATGCTCTATAGTCGCATTTTCATATAACTCAGCATATAACTCGTCTTCTTTATCGTGAAAGCATGATGATAGTAAAAATGTTAAAAAAATAACAATTAAAAAGAAAATTTTTTTTATTTTCATAAACACACCCCCATTCCCTTATATACTTCCATTTACAAATTGCTTTCAATAAAATTAACAAAACATACAGTCACATATCTTCTTATTTCAAACGAAGGCAAATATGTTTTACCTCGCATTATTTCAGCACCTTTAAAAAGATTAGAATCATAGTACTCATATTCTTCAACAATACCATTATTCTTTATAATATTAAATTGGCAATATATTTCATTTTCAAAATCATTTAATTCATTATTGCTCTTAGGAAGTTCATTATCTAATACTACAGTTCTCACAAACATTCTGTAACGATTTTTATTATTCATTTTTACCAATGAATAATATGCCGATAATGAATTGGAAATACTATTATCATCAAAATCTATGTATGTTTTAGTTATATTCATTGCATCAATATCAGCTATAATGTCTTCTTTAGGTGCATTCATGGCTTTTCTCTCAAAAATATACTGCATTTTATCCGTGTTACCAGGAGTTAAGTTATTATCTTTTAAGTATTTACATACTTGTTGTAAATCGCCATTCCAAGATAGAATATCTCTTTCCATATGATTTCCTAATTTTGCTAAAGCACCTGTTTTATTATAAATTCCATCAATTGAGGCAATCATATGAATCACATCAATCTTTTCATTAACGGAATCTACTAAGTATGTCTCACTATCATTCCAATACTTTTCTTCTAATTCTCCATGAACTTTTTTATTATAACTTTCATATTCCAAAAATGTGAAAAATATTCATTAAACTTTAATCCATGAGATGTGTCATTGTTAACCATATTTATGAAATCGGTTGGATTTTCGCCAGAAAGAATCTTCCAATATCCTAAATATCCATCACCATCATATTTAACATTTATTGTTCTGATATAACCCAAAACCAAATTCTTATAATTTTTTTCATCATATTTTATCGCTTCTTTTTCTAATTCACTAATCATGAATATTAACGAATCCACATCATTAAAGATTTCTCTGCTCTCAACTATTCTATCTACATATTTGTTTGCATAATAGTAATATTTAGTTGATATTGTAATGAACCAAAATTTTTTCTCCTCTTTAAATACTTTAATACCATTGTTTTCTGCAAATTCTTTTAATTTAGGTTCTAAATAAACTTTAATAGTACTATTTACCGGCACGCGTACAACATAATCACCTAGCGATGATAGAGGTTCTAAAACACGAGCACTAACAAATGTGCCTCTATTTAATAAATATACTACTCCTATTAAGAATAAAACAATAATAACTATTTTCTATCTCATATAATCATCCCTCGCATACATTTACTAATTTTACTATATTATGGACTCTATTTAAACTTTTTTCTTCTTTTTTATATATAAATATATACCAACAGCTGTTACTACTCCAATTAATAAAACAAATAAGATAATT
>CAJOQR010000111.1 GCA_905236965.1 uncultured Acholeplasmatales bacterium
TAGCTGATTTAGGAAAAAAAGATACAAAAGAACCAGTTTTAATAAATCAATATTTAAAGAATTTACCAACTGTTACAATAAATGATAAAACAATGAAATTTATTAATGGAGTTGGATATGGTATTGATGGATATTGTTGTGAAGTTGCTGATAAATTAAGGTTAAAATCAGATAAGCCAATTAATTATACATCTATTGCTATAAAAGGATTATTATTCCATTTTAAGAAAAGAATATCTAAAATTAAAATTGATGGTGAATCATATGAATATAAAAATGTATGGTTAACACCAACTATGAAAGGTAGATTTTATGGTGGTGGAATGATGGTAGCACCTAATCAAGATAGAATTAAAGATGATGATTTAAGTGTTGTTGTTTATAAAACTAGATCTAAATTAAAAGCTTTAATGGTTTTCCCATCTATTTTTAAAGGTGAACATATTAAAAAAGAAAAAGTTGTAAAGGTATTTAAAGGAAAAGAAATAGAAGTAAGCTTTGATATTCCATGTGCTTTACAAGTAGATGGTGAAACAATTTTAAATGTTAAATCATATAAGGTAACAGTTTAATGTTTTTAATTATAATAATTTTTGATTTAATTATTGGTATTATTACATCCATTTTTTCATTTCAATTAAATATATATATTGAAATTTTAATAGGAATTGGATTTTCTTTAGGCTTATTATTATTTGAAGCTTTTATATTCTTTTTAATTGTTATTTTATTTAGTTTACCAATAAATAAAAATAAAAGGTATAAATATTCTAAAATTTATGAAAAATTATTTAGAGCATATGAAAAATTTGCTTTAAAATTATTTAATACAAAAATAATTATAAAAGGAATGGATTTAATTCCAAAAGATAATTATATAATTGTTTCTAATCATAGATCAAATCTTGATTCTTTTGTCATTGATACTATATTAAAAAAAGATAAATTAATTTTTGCGGCTAAAAAATCTTTATTTAATATTCCTTGGTTTGGAAAAATAATATGGAAAAATAATTATTTATATATAACAAGAACTAATCCTAAAACAGATATAAAAGAATTAAATTATGGAATTAGTCTTGTTAATGATGAATCATATTCAATTGGTATTTTTCCAGAAGGAAAAAGAAATTTTGAAAATGATTTAGTTTTGCCATTTTCAAAAGGATATCAATTATTATTAAATAAAACTAATAAGCCTTTAGTAATTGTTGCATTAAAAGGCACTAGCGATATAAAAAATAATTTATTTTTTAAAAAGCATATTGTAATATTTGAGGTATTAGAAGTATTAAATTATGAAAAATATAATTCTATGACAAAAGATGAATTAGATGATTATGTTATGAATTTAATGATTTATAATTTAAAACAAAAATGATTTAATATAGAGGTATAAATTATGTCATGTACAACAATATTAGTAGGTAAAAAAGCATCTTTTGATGGCTCTACTATGATAGCTAGGAATGATGATGGTAATTTTGATGAGAAAAAATTAATTGTTGTTGATCCTAAAAATATAAAAAAAACATATAAAAGTAAAATAGGTAAATTAGAAATAGAATTACCTGACAATCCTTTAAGATATACAGCAACACCAAGTGTTAATCAAAATCATGGAATTTGGGCTGCTAATGGTATAAATGAATTAAATGTTGCTATGACAGCTACTGAAACTATTACTTCTAATATGAGAGTTTTAGCAGCTGATCCTTACGTTGTAGGTAAAAATAAAAAAACTCCTTGGGGAATAGGAGAAGAAGATTTAGTAGTATTAGTATTACCATATATAAAAACAGCTAGAGAAGGCGTAATTAGGTTAGGAGAATTATTGGAAAAATATGGTACATATGAAGCCAATGGTATTGCTTTTAGTGATAAAGATGAAATATGGTGGTTAGAAACAATTGGTGGTCACCATTTTATTGCAAGAAAAGTAAAAGATGAAGAATATGTTATTATGCCTAATCAATTTGGAATTGATAAATTTGATATAATAGATGCATATGGTGAACAAAAAGAAAATATTTGTTCAAAGGATTTAAAAGAATTTATAGAAAATAATCATTTAGATTGTAATATAAATAATGAATTTAATCCAAGAAAAATTTTTGGAAGCCATACAGATCAAGATCATGTATATAACACACCAAGAGGATGGTATATGGCAAGATATTTTAATCCTAGAACCTATAAATGGGATGGGCCTGATGCTGATTTTACTCCTTTATCAGATGATATTCCTTGGTCTTTAAAGCCTGAAAGAAAAATTGGCGTAGATGAAGTTAAATATATTTTATCCTCATATTATCAAGGGACAGAATATAATCCTTATTCAAAAAGCGACAAAAAGGGTATGTATAGATCAATTGGAATAAATAGAACAGGAGTTATGGCAATTTTACAAATAAGAGGTTATATGCCATTTGATATTCAAAGTATAGAATGGATTTGTTTTGGAAGCAATGCTTTTAATACTGTTTTACCTATTTATACAAATGTTAAAAAAATGCCACTTTATGTTTCTAATACAACTTTAAATGTAAATACTAATAGTTTTTATTGGCAATCTAGATTAATTGCAGCATTAGTTGATCCTTATTATTCATCTGCAATTCAATTTATTGAAAGATACCAAGATCATACTTTATGCTTGGGACAAAAATTAATTAATGAATATGATAAAAAATATATTGAACAAAATGATTTAAAATTACTTTTAGAAGCAAATGAAAAAGTATGTAAAATGGGAAAAGAAGAAACTGATAAAGTATTGTCATTAGTATTAAAAAATGCCTCAAGTCAAATGAAAAATGGTTATAATAGGAAGGATAATTAAAAAATGCTTGATTATGATTTAGAAAAAATAATTAAATCTAGAAAAAGTATTCGTTCATATATTGAAAAGCCACTTTCAAAAAAGGACAAGGATTTAATAAATTCATGGATAGATGAAATTGATTTTGATAATTCTATATTTAATAAAAAATTTAATGTTAAGCTATTAGAAGTTGGAATAGATGCTAAAAATTTAGGAACATATGGTGTTATTAAAGGAGCTCAAAATTTTTTATGCATAACAGCTAAAAAAGAAGAGGGTGTTATGGAATCAATAGGTTTTAATTTTGAAAAAATAATTTTAAATTCTACTGCAAATGATTTAGGTACAGTATGGCTCGCAGGAACATTTAAACGTGAACAATTTAAGAATTTATTAGATGTAAAAGAAGATGAAATTTTTCCTATAGTATGTCCTATTGGATATGCAAGCGAAAAAAGAAATTTAAAGAATAATTTTTTTAGAAAAATTGCCAAATCAGATAAAAGAAAAGATTTTAATGAAATTTTATTTAAAGAAGATTTTAATACACCTTTAGATATTAATAAAATAGAAGAATATAAATTTCCTTTAGAAATGTTTAGATTAGCACCATCATCAGCTAATAGACAATTATGGAAAATAATATATAAAGATAATTGTTTTCATTTTTACCGGATTATAAATTCAAAAAATAATGATGGCCTTGAAATTGAAAGATTGGATATAGGAATTGCTTTATGTCATTTTGATTTAGCTATAAAAGAAAAGAATTTATCTGGTGAATTTGTTAAAATTGATTTTATTAAAACTAATAATGACAAAAATTTAAAATATATTATTTCTTATAAAATTAAATAATATTTAATATGAAGTCTTGATTTGCATCAAGACTTTATTTATTAAAAAAATAAATGTATAATTAAATAAAGGGGCGATATTAAAAATGAATAAAGATAATAATTTTGAAGAAGAAATTTTTGCGGATGAATTAGCCAAAAATAAAAAATTAAAAATTGATATGACATATAATGAATATCTTATTGTTAATGTTTTATCTAAATTTAAAATAAATCAAGCATTTTCTTTTAATTCAAATGCTGAATTAATTAAAAATTTATTTAATTTTAATTATTATGATTGGCAAAAAGAAACCTTTGAATTATCAGATAAAATCACATTATGGATGATTTCAATTGAAAATACCGAAAGAAAATATTGTTATTATTGGGATGATTCTATGATTGTTGATTATTCACCTTCTGATTTAACAAAACATATAAAACCTATAAGGATTGTTTTTGAAATAGATATAATTGATGGGAAAAGACAATATATATATAGAGGCTTATTTACTTTAGATAATGAATTATCAACAACTGAAAAAAGATATTATAATTCAATTGAATTAGAATAATTTTAATTATTTTAAAATATTTTTTTAAATAATTTAAAAATCTCTCTATTATTTATATGAATTAGTAAAAAAATTCATATAACAATTTTAGGGAGGTACAATAAAATGGAAGAAATTGTTGAATATAATTTTACAAATGACATAATATTTAAAAGGACAATAACAGAAAATCCAGAACTGGCAATA
>CAJOQR010000112.1 GCA_905236965.1 uncultured Acholeplasmatales bacterium
ATCTAATAATATATCTATTTCATAATGATTATTTATAAATCTTAAATTTGATTTGATTTCATAATTATATAATTTTACATTTCTTTTTTCTAATTCTACTTTTATATTTTTTCTTTGATATTCATATAATTTCATTCCATTTATTTTTATTGCAGAAGTCATTGGAGGAATTTGATAATTTTCTTTTTTTAATTCATCTAAAGCATTTATTATATCATTTATTTTAGGTTCCATTTTAATATCATCTATTATATCACTACAAATATCTAAGGTATTTGAATTTAATCCAAAAACAATTGTAGCTAAATATTGTTTATTATGATTGTTTAAATATTTTAATAATTTTGTTGCTTTACCTATAGCAACAATCATTACACCTGTTGCATTAGGATCTAATGTGCCATTATGACCTATTTTATTGATATTTAATTGCTTTTTGATAATATTTAATGCTTTTTGACTTGTTATACCTTTTGGTTTATCTATAATTATAAATCCATCCATTATTATTCTCCTATAATATAAATAGTTGTTTTAAATTATATTGAATCATCCTTAGTTTTAATTATTAATATTCTTCCTTTTAATTTTATTATTCCATAATCAGAATTTATTTCATTTGAAATACATAATGAATCATGTTGTTTTAAATTATAATTTTTTAAATTATATTTAAAGCCTTCTAAATTAATGATTGTATCATCTAAAAGTGAAAAAAATGAAATATATTTATATTCATTATCTTTTTTTATAAATTCATCTTTTTCTATAGAATAAATTATTGAATTATCATCTTTTAAAATTACGTTAGTATATGTTTTTATATAATTAAGCATTGCAATAAAATGTTCAATTCTTTTACCTGTAATTCCACCTAATATTAAAATTTCATCATAATTTTTTAAATGTTTTAAAGCATATTCTGTATCTGTATCATCTTTTATTTCGTTTAATTTAATAATTTTTGTTTTAGAATTTTTTAAATTTTCATAATCATTTTTATTAATTGAATCAAAATCACCAATTGCTAAATCCATTTTTATATTATTTTTTAAGCATATTAATGCTCCTTTATCGATACCTACTACATATGAATCTTTAAAATCTAATTTATTAATTTTATAATTATTGCCGATAAGTAAGACAGCTTTCATAATTATTTTAAGAAAACAACGGTAACACCGTTTAATCCTTCTCCTTCTTTTCCATAACGATAGCTTTTTACAAAACTACAATTTTTTAAATATTCTTGAACAGCGTTTCTTATTGCGCCAGTACCAAATCCATGAATAATTGTTACAGATTCTAAATTTGCTAAAAGTGCTTGATCAAGATATTGATCTAATAAAGGTTTTACTTCCTCATATCTTTTTCCTCTTAAATCTAAGGATAGACTTGCATGACTTGAAGGATTATACCCAGATAATTTTGTTTCTTTTAAAGGCTTTGGTTTAGGCTTTGCTGAAAGTTTTAATTCACTTGCTTTAAATTCCATTGAAAATTGTCCTACATTAATAACAAATTTATCTTTTCTTTTAGCATTAATCGTTCCATATTTTTCATAAGGCTTTATAAATACATAATCACCAATTTGAAATTCATAATCTTCTATAGAATCATAATCTATTTCATCTAAAGATTTAACCTTATGCTTTAAAGATGCCATTTCATGCTCTTTAAAATCCATTGAGCTCATATTTTTAATTTCATCAATTAATTTTTTAGAGTCTTCTTTTGTTTTTATTATTATATTATTTGCTTCTTCTTTAGCTTTTGATATGATTTCATCTGCTTTATTTTGAATTTTGATTCTTTCTTCTTTAGTATCATTTAATTCTTTTTGAATTAAAGCTTCTTTTTTCTTAATTTCTTCTTCTTTTTTTCTTAATATATTTAATTCATCTTCTAAATTTTTCATAAATATAGATGATTTAGTTGAATTGGAATCTAATTCTTCTTTTGCTTTTAAAATTATTTCATTTTTTAACCCTAACCTTGAAGCAACTTCTATTGCATTAGATCTTCCTGGAATTCCTAATAATAATTTATATGTTGGCATTAATGTTTTTGAATCAAATTCAACAGATGCATTACAAACTAAATTATTATTATATGCATAATTTTTTAATTCAGAATAGTGTGTTGTTGCAATAATTTTTGTATTTTTATCCAATAAATAAGATATAATCGCTATTGCTAATGATGCACCTTCTTTAGGATCTGTTCCTGAGCCTAATTCATCAAATAAAACTAATGATTTATCATTAATTTCATCTATTACTCTTACTATTTTGCTCATATGTGCTGAAAAAGTTGATAAAGATTGTTCTATTGATTGTTCATCTCCTATATCTACTAATATTTTTTCGAAATATCCTAAAGTTGAATTTGAATTTAAAGGCAATAATAACCCCATATAAGCCATTAAATGTAATAATCCTACAGTTTTTAAGGCAACTGTTTTACCTCCAGTATTAGGACCTGTTATTATTATTGAATTAAATTTATATCCTAATTCTATATCAATAGGAACAATTTTATCTTTATCTATCAAAGGATGCTTCGCATTTTTAAGATTAAATTTTTGTTCATTAATAATATTTGCTTCTTCATAATCTAATTCTTTTCCCATTTTAGCTTTAGCAAAAATTAAATCTAAATTTGTAATTGCTTCAAATGATTTTAATAATGATTCTTCTTCAGATGATACTAATAAAGATAAATTTTTTAAAATTATTTGGATTTGTTTTTTTTCTTCTGCTTGATATGACTCAATTTGATTTGAAATTTGAATGCAAGATTCTGGTTCAATATAAGCTGTTGTATTAGAAGCTGATATATCATGTATTATTCCTTGGAAAGTATTTTTATATTCTATTTTAACAGGAAGACACATTCTACCATTTCTAATAACTATTAGCTGTTCAGATAATTTTGATGATTGAGTTATTAATAATTCATTTAATTTACTTCTTAATTTATTTTGATATGAATTTATATTTCTTCTTACCATAAATAATTCTTTTGATGCATTATCAACAACTCTTCCATCTAAAGATATTGCTATAGTTATGGAATTTTTTAAATTATTTAAAGGCTTTAATTCATCTTTATATTTTTTTAAATCTGTAAAATCTATTTTAATATCTTCTAATGCTTTAAAATATCTAATAATAGAATTTATATTATCAATTAATAATGCTATATCTAATAATTCTTTTTCATTTAATATTGAACCAAGTGATGCTCTTTTAATAGAATCTAAAATATTTATATTTGATATTTCAAAATTACCATATTTTACAATTGCTTGATAAGCTTGTTTTGTTTCTTTATTTAAAATTAATATTTCATCATATGTTTTTGGAATTTTAAAATTAAATAAAATTTCTTTTGTATAATCTGTTTGGCAATAATTTGCTAAAATTTCTTTTATTTTATTTAATTCTAATAAATTTTCATCATACATAAATTTTCTCCGCTAAAAAAATATAAGCTTTTTTAGCCTATATTTCATTTTCAATTATTTTTTTTATTAATTCAGGCTTTTCTTTTAATGCTAAATAAGGGATGACATTTGTCCCATAAACATCAGTTTCTGGTCTAACAAAAATCATTTCACATTCATTAATGTATTTTAATAAAGATGTAGCATTAGGATATATAATATATATCTTTTTAGCCTTTGGATCATCTATATCTAAACGCATTAGTTTATCAATATTTGGAACAAAATTCATTGAAGTATCATTAAATGATTTTCTAATTTGCCATTTAATAGAATTATTTATACAAATTTCATGTGAACCAAAATTAGGTACAATTTGTATATAAAAATTATATTTTGGTGTATAAAAAACATAATCAAATGCTTCTTTTGATTGAGGCTTATAAAGTTTATATTCATTTATTTCAGTTGGATTTATAAATGATTCAAATAATTTTTCACAATCATTCATCATTTTTTTATAACTCCATTTTTTAAATATATTATAAAAAAGAATCAATATAATACTTAAAAATATGATTATTAATAATATTGTAATTACAATAATAGGCATTTTTTATTTTCTCCTTTTAAAATAATAAATAATCCCATAAATAATTAAAATTGTATAACAAATTGTAGATGTAATTATTAAGCCAATTCCTACATAAACAAAATTATAATTATTATTTAAAGCACCAATTAATACAAACAATAATCCTAAAACAATAAATAAAAATGCAAGACTAATTATAAGTGATAAAATAATTTTAATCTTTTTCATGTTCTATTACACAATCGTTAATTCTTTTTTCTACAATATGCCCAATTTCAGTTGTGTTTAAGTCTTTATATTCATCAGGATATAAAGGTGTTAAAAAATATAGTCGAATTTTGGCTTTTTTATACCATTTTTTATTACTTAGTTTAGATGAACCTATTATGCATAAAGGAACGATTGGCGCATTTGATTTAACAGCGACCTTATAAGCACCCGCTCTTAAATTAACCATTTCTTCTGTTTCTCTTGATTTAACTCCACCTTCTGGGAAAATAATATAATTTAATTTATATTCTTTAATATTATTTATAGCTTTAATTATTGATTTAATGGCTTCTCTATCATTTTCTCTATCAATAGGTAATGCTTGAAATCCTTCTCCTAAATCCTTTAAAATTTGTTTTGTAAATAAAGATTTTTTACCTAATGCTGATGGAAATCCTGAAGTTGCTAAATATGCATAAACAACATCCATATTAGATTTATGGTTTCCATAAACTGTATAACCCATTTCCTTTGGAAGGTTTTCTTTACCATAAACCTTCATTGGAGTTCTTAATAATATTAAACTAAAATATAAAGCTCTTCTTAAAATGAAATGCTTAAATTTTCTATTTGGTTTAGTTTTTCTTTGACATTTAATAAATATTAATGCAAAGCAAATTAAAATTAATGCAGATAAAATTATTGATAAAGGAACCCATAAAAAGAAAAACCAGTTATTTAAAGGAATTAAAAAAGAAAGACTAATAAATATTGCGATTAACAATAAAAATATAATTAAAACGAACATATCTATTTCCTTTCAAAACAAGTATATCTAACTTGTTCAGTTTTATTTTCATATATTAAATTATACTTTGAATAATCAATTTGTGGGAAAAAGGCATCACCTTCATGATGACCTTGAATAAAAGATATATATAATCTATCAGCATAAGGTAGGCTTAATTTATATATTGTAGCTCCACCACAAACCCATAATTCATCTTTATAATTTTTTAAAAAATTTATTAAATCAGGAACAATTGTTGCATCTTCAAGCGAAATATCATTTATTGATGCAACATATATTTTTCCATATGGTAAAGGCTTATCCTTATAATATCCTTTTAATGAATAATAGGTTGCTTCTCCCATTAAAACAGTTTTTCCTTTTGTACGTTCTTTATAATATATTAAATCTTCTTTAATGTGCCAAGGAATTTTATTTTTATATCCTATAATATTTTCCTCATCCATAGCCCAAATCATATTTATCATAATTATACTGCAACCTTTCCTTTTATTGCTTTATAAGGATTGTAATCAATTAATTCAAAATCTTCATATTTAAAATCAAAAATAGATTTAACATTTGGATTAATTTTCATTTTAGGTAATTGTCTTGGCTCTCTTGTTAATTGTAGATTAATTTGATCTAAATGATTCAAATAAATATGAGCATCTCCAATTGTATGGACAAAATAGCCAGGCTCTAAGCCACATACTTGCGCAATCATCATTGTAAATAATGAATAAGAAGCAATATTAAATGGAATACCTAAAAAAACATCACCACTTCTTTGATATAATTGACATGATAATTTTCCATCATTTACATAAAATTGCATAAATGAATGGCATGGAGGAAGAAGCATATTAGAAACCTCTTTAGGATTCCATGCAGAAATAATTAACCTTCTAGAAGTTGGATTATTTTTTATATCATTAATTAAATTTGATAATTGGTCTACTCCATCAAAATTTCTCCATTGCTTTCCATATATTGGTCCACAATTACCCCATTTTAAAGCAAAATCATTAGAATTTTTTATTTTTTCTACGAATTCTTCCATTGTCTCATTTTGGTATTCACTTGATTTTTTATAATTATCATATGGCCAATCATTCCAAATTTTAACATCATGATCTACTAAATATTTAATATTTGTATCGCCAGCAATAAACCATAATAATTCATAAATAATTCCTTTTAAAAATACCTTTTTAGTTGTTAACAAAGGAAAGCCTTCGCTTAAATTAAATCTCATTTGATAACCAAAATAAGAAATTGTACCTGTGCCAGTTCTATCTTCTTTTTTAGTTCCTTCAGATAATATTTTTTTACATAAATCTAAATATTGTTTCATTTTTTTATCCTCATCTTTTAATCTTTTATTATTATATAATAAATATTAAAAAAATAAAAGAAATTCAAATAAAAAAAGCTAGTTGAACTAGCTTTCCTCTTCTGCTTGTTGAATTGTTGGAAATTCTTTCGGATTAGTATTTTCATTAAAAACAATTCTTTCGCCAATTAAGTTATGATAAATGGCTTTTTTATCATCACCTAAATCTACTTCTACAGGCACAATTCTTCCTTTTATACCAACTTCTTTTCCTTTTTTAAATGCATCAGATGCGTAATCAGCTAAAAATTCCCAAAGACTTATTTTTAAAGTATCATATGAATATTCTCCATCCATATTTTTAAAAGATCTTTGAACTCCAATAAGCAAATTAACAACCTTTTTCCCATCACCTACATCTTTTATTTCTGGTTTATTTAATATTTTGCCTGAAATTAAGAAGTAATTATACATATAAATCCTCCTTTCTTATGTGGCATAATATCATAAATAAAATAAAAATAAAAATTTCATTTTTTGAAATCATTAAGACTTTTTTAATAATTTTTGGAAAAATAAATACATTTATTTTTCATTGGTATAAATTATTTTAAAAAATATATAAAAAAAAATAAAAAAGCTTAAATTTTAAGCTTTTTTATATAATTTTTAATTTTTTTCATTTTTAGATATTATTGATGAAATTTTAGCATTTTTAATTGAATTTATATATTTATAAATATCTTCTTCTTTAATATTTAATAATAAATTATTTAATTCTTCATAATCAATATCTTCTAATGCTAATGATAATATTTTATCACCTAATGAGCTTAATTTATCTTCTTCTTGAATATATTTTGATTTTAATCTTTTAAAATATATATCAATTAATTCTTTTTTTAATTTTAATTCATTAATATTTTTTAATTCTTTTTTTATTATATTATTTACTTTCAATGGTTTATTAGTAGAAATAGAAATAATTACATATGAAGTTTCTTTTGATGTAATTGTATTATATTCTATATCATTTAATAATAAATTTTTCTTATCAAGCTTTTTATATAATTTAGATGAAATATTTAATATATTATTCAATATACAAGATATCATTTCACATGATATAGCATCTCTATTTGTAATATCATCCATTCTTAAATTTATTGTTAATTCAGTTTGATTTATTTTATTATCTATAAAATAAGATAATTCATCTTTAGGCATTTGGCTTTTAATGGAATTTAATTTAACAATTTTATTATCTATAAAATTATATTTTTTTATTTCTTCTTCTAAAAAATTTATTAAATCTTCTTTTTTTATATCACTTACAATACATAATACAGAATTTTCAGGTGTATAAAATGCATTATATGCTTCATATAAATCATATTTATTAATTGATTTAATATCATTTTCATCTCCTAAAATTAATTTAGAATATGAATCATTTGGATATAAAGTATTAATAATATAATTAGTATATAAAAAGCTTATATCATCTAAATTCATATTTAATTCAGATATTATAATATCTTTTTCTTTTTCTATGTTTTCAAAAGTAAAAAATGGATTAAAATACATATTTAATAATAGTGCTAATGGCTTTTTTAAATCATCATTTGTTGTAAAATAATAAATTGTTTTATCGCTTGTTGTATAAGCATTAGCTATAGAATTTAATTCCATAAATTCTTCCATCGCATCTTTTCCATTTTTTTGAGCAAATAGCTTATGCTCTAAAAAATGAGCAATTCCTGGCTTTAATTTATGATCAATACCATCTTCTATGTATTCTAAATCAGAACCTCCAAATTTTGTTCCAATTCCTGCATAGCTTTTAATATATCCATTTTTTTCAATAAAAAATAATTGCATACCATTTGATAATGTATGTTTAAAATAATTATTCATCATCGCCACCATAAACATAAATTAATGTTTTTTTCATTTTTTTATAAGCTTTATTAATATCATCTAGAGTTATTGAATCAATCATTTCAATTTCTTTTTTAATTGTTGGTGTATTTATAAAATAATTTTCATATAAAAATTCTCTATATAATGTATTTATATAATCTAATTTATCTTTATAATAAAATTTATAATAATTTTTCATTTTATCTAAATCAAAATCATCTAATAAATGATTATATATATAATCAATTTCCTTTAATACTTTTTCTTCATCCTTTTTATTAATTAAAGCCTTTAATAAAATTATTCCAGTTGAGCCCATATTAGTTGTTGAAATTGCATAGCATAAGCTTAATTCTTCTCTTATTCTTTTAAATAATTTTGAATCATTTTCCCCACCAAAATGCCGATTTAATAAGCATAATGCATAAAATAATTTATCATTTGAATATGTTTGATGATCATATATAATAAAAAGTTGTGCTTGTTTTGTATTAGCTTTATCAAAAATATATTCTAAAGAATTTGTTCTTTTTGTAAAAAAATAATCATTTTTTATTTTTAATGTTGAATTATTTTTAGCTTCTAACTTAAAAACATCTCCTGTTACATATGATATTTGTTCATCTTCTAAAATAGATAAATAATAATTATATAAATCATCTAATGTAATTTTATTTAAGGAATCTATATCACCAGATGATATAAAGCATCTATCAGTATTTAAAAAATATGCATTAATTAATCCATTATATGCGTTTTGATCTTCATTTTCTTTTTCATATAATAAATTTGTTAAATAAAAGTTTTTAGCTTTATTAAATATTTTTTTATCAAATTTATTTTTTTTAATTAGAGGCTTTGTTATATCTTCAAATGTATTTTCTAAAAAATTAATATTATAAAATTCATCATTTAAATATTTTGGATCAACACATGATAAATAATATTCTATGATTGAATAGCATCCTATATTAGATAAATTTACTCTAAAATTTAATGAATATGATTTTGCTAAAAAAAATGAAAAATCTTTAATAGTTTTATATTTTTGATTTACTAAAGATAGATAATAGCATAATAAATTTCTTATTGTTTGATCTTCTGGTTTTAGCTTTCTTATATATTGTTTAATAAAAACAATTTTATGAAATTTATCTGTTGGTATTAAAAAATCCATTTTTTCTCCTTTAAAAAGGGCTCTTAATGAGCCCTTAATTTTATTTTTTAGCTAAACCTAAAGCTATTTTAAACATATCATTTAAACCTTTTTGTCTGACTTCAGGTGATATTATATCATTGCTTAAAAAAGAATCAGATATTGTTAATAAGCATGCTGCTTTTTTTCCTAAAGCTTTTGCTGTTTGAAATAATGCATAACTTTCCATTTCAACACATTTGCATTCGTGTTTTGATTTTACTTCTTTCCAATATTCTGGTTGTGTTGAATAAAAAGCATCAGATGAATGACATCTTGCTTTTTTAAGTGGAATATTTAATTCTTTTGCAATTTTTTCTAATTGGGTATTAATTTTTTTACTTGGTTTAGCAATATGTTGTGTAAAACCATATGCTACTTTTGCTAAAGTAGATTCAGAATAAGCATCAGTTACTAAAACAGTATCTAAAACCTTTAAATGCTCATCATAGCTTCCTGCTGTTCCTATTCTAACAATTGTATCTACATCATAAAATTTAAATAATTCATATGAATAAACAGCAATTGATGCTTGTCCCATACCTGATGCCATTATTGATATTCTTTTACCATTATAATATCCTGTATATCCATATATATTTCTTATAGAATTAAATTGTTCTACATCAGTTAAAAAATTATCAGCTATATATTTAGCTCTAAGTGGATCTCCTGGCATTAGAAGAATTTTTGCAATTTTTGATTCATCATTACAATTATTATGTGGTGTAGGAATATTACTCATTTTCATAGCCCTCCATAATTTTTACGCCTGCACTACAACCTATTCTTGTTGCACCTGCAGATATCATTTCTTCAAATGTGTTCTTATCTCTTATTCCCCCTGAAGCTTTAACTTGCGCTTTACCTTCTGTAGCATTTTTCATTAAAATAACATCTTCTTTTTTAGCACCTGCAGTACCAAAACCAGTTGATGTTTTAACAAAATCAGCGCCAGCCTTGCAAGCTAATTTACAAACTTCTATTTTTTCTTCATCTGTTAAATAACATGTTTCAATAATAACTTTTACTAAAACTCCACAAGCTGCATCTACTACAGCTTTAATATCTTCATAAACTGCATCCCAATTATGCTGTTTTGCCATTCCAATGTTTATTACCATATCAACTTCATCAGCACCGTTTGTAATTGCATCAGTTACTTCAAATGCTTTAACTTGTGGTGTTGTTGCACCTAAAGGAAAGCCAATAACAGTGCATACCTTTACATCTGAATCTTCTAAAAGTTGATGTGCAAAAGTAACATTTACAGGATTAACACATACTGATGCGAAATCATATTTTATTGCTTCATTACAAAGCTTTAAAATATCATCATAAGTGGCATCAGCTTTCAATAAAGTGTGGTCAATATATTTTGACTTTTTCATAAAAACCTCTTAAATATCTAATATATTTTCCATAGATAAAAACTTAAGTTCAGCAGTTAGTGGTGCGAATTTATCCTTAGTCAATATCTTATGGAATTTTTTTAAATTTTTGGCATCCATTAATTGAATTACGCCATAACCATCAATTGGTTTAAATAGCTTATCTGTTTTTTGCAAAACCTCTGACATAGGATAATATTGTTTAAATTTACCATCATCTAAATATAAAATATCTACAGCAGGAGGTAAAATAAATTCTGATTGACCATCCCACTTTATAGCAACAAAGGCTGTTCTAGAACGTTCTGTATGTAAAAAATAATAATTTGATATATTAATTTTTGTATCTAAGAATAATTCTAATTTCTTTTGTCTTAAAAGATAATTATAAACTTGGGTTAGAGTTTGTGGATCTAAACGATTGTATTTTGCAATTTCATCTTCATTATCATCTTTATAAGCTCTTTTCCAAGATTCAAATGTTTTAATCATAAAAGATCTTCTAAATGGAACAACATCTTGATATGCTTCATTATAAACATAAAATTTAAAAATTTTTACTAAATCTTCTACAATATCAAAAATTAATTCAGCTGAATATGTTGGTAATAATATATTAAATTCTAACATAAAATTAACATCAAAATATTTAGGATCAAGTCTTTCAAGTCTTGGAACACATGATATAGATGTCATAATAAATCTTGCTTCAAAATTTAAAATGGGGTGATGAAATGTGAAAACTCTATTATCACCTTCCATTTGAGAGGTAATATTAGAATTTGATTTGAAATAAGTAATTAAATCACTTTTTTCATATGTTCTAGTTCCCTCTTTTAGGAAATATAACCTAAAGTCCATATTTCATTCACCACCTTTTTTAAAACAAATCGCTATTTTCTAGTATTTTACCATTTTTTAATATTATTGTCAAAAATCTAAAAATTATAAATTAAGTATTTTTTTGCATCTAGGACATAATTCATTTTCATCAATTTCAGGAACAATCATCCAACATCTTGCACAAGTTTCACCTTTTGCAGCTTCTACTTTGATATCAAATTCTTTTCCTTCTTTAAATTCTAATTGAGAAACAATTAATAATTGAGCAGCTGAATCCTTTATAGGATTAAATATTTTAGCCGCATTTTCATCTAATGTAATTGTTAATTTGGCATTAAAACTCTTACCAATAATTTTTTCTGATCTTGCTTGTTCTAATGCTTTTAATATTTTTTCACGATATTCCATAAATTCATCAAATTGCTTTTCTAATTCAACATCTATATTTAAATCAGCTTTTGGCATATCGCATAAATATACATCTTCTACAGTTTTATATTTTATTGTATTATATGCTTCACTCATTGTATGAGGTAAAATTGGTGCTAATAATTTAATTAAAGCATCAGCAATTTCATAAAATACTGTTTGACAAGATAATCTTTTATTTGATTTAGGATCTTCAATATATAAAATATCTTTTGTAAAATCTAAATAAAATGCTGATAGAGTATTTGCAATATATGAATTTACATTTCTATAAATTTCACCAAAATCAAAGTTTTGATAATTTTTATGAATTTCAGCAATAAATTTTTGTAATTTTATATGCATATATTTATCAACAGGCTCTAAATTTTCATAAGATATAGCATTTTTAGGATCAAAATCAGATGTATTTACTAATAAAAATCTTAATGTGTTTCTTATTTTTCTATATGATTCAGAAACTTGCTTTAAAATATCTTGTGATAAAGGCATATCAGCTCTATATTCGACTGATGCAACCCATAAACGTAATATATCTGCACCAGATTGATTACATACTTTAATAGGATCAACAGTATTTCCTAAAGATTTAGACATTTTTCTTCCTTCACCATCTAATGTAAATCCATGAGATACAACAGTTTTATAAGGAGATGTATTAGTTGTTGCTACTGCAGTTATAATAGATGAATTGAACCAACCTCTATATTGATCAGAACCTTCTAAATATAAATCAGCTGGATATTTTAATCCTCTTCTTTGTAATAGCATATAAGAAGATCCAGAATCAAACCATACATCCATTATATCATTTTCTTTTGTGAATTTACCATTTGGACTATGAGAATTTGTATAACCTTCTGGAAGTAAATCTTTTGCATCACGTTCAAACCATACATTTGATCCATATTTACTAAATAAATCTGCTATATGTGCTAATACTTTTTGATCTAATATTTCAGTTCCATCTTCAGCATAAAATACAGGGATAGGAACACCCCAAGCACGTTGTCTTGAAATACACCAATCATGCCTATCTCTAATCATATTAGAAATTCTTATTTCACCCCATTTAGGGTTCCAATTAACCTTTTTAATTGCATCTAAAATTTCATCTTTTATTGGATCTATTGATGCAAACCATTGAGGAGTAGCTCTAAAAATAACTGGTTTTTTTGTTCTCCAATCATGAGGATATGAGTGAGTAATAGGATCTAATAATAATAATGAGCCACATTCTTTTAAATCATTAATAATATAATCTTCAGATTCATCATAGAATAAGCCAGCATATTTACCAGATAATTCTGTTTGATATCCTTTAGAATCTACTGCAACCATTATTTCAAGACCATATTGCTTTCCTGCTAAATAGTCTTCTTCACCATAGCCTGGAGCTATATGAACAAATCCTGTACCATCTGTTGTTGTAACATAATCTGCTAAAATTGTTGGAGAAATTCTATCATAAAGTGGATGCTTATATTCATATTTTGTTAAATCTGAACCTTTAACATATTTAATAACTTCAACATTATCTAAATCTAATTTTTTTACTAAAGCATCTTTTAAATCTGCAGCACAAACCATTTTACCTTTATTTGAATTAAATAAAACATAATTTATTTCTGGCCCTGCAGCAACTGCTAAATTACAAGGTAAAGTCCATGGTGTAGTTGTCCATACCATATATGATGCATCTTTAAAATCATCTGTTGCATTTACAATTGGAAATTTAAAATAAATTGCTTTAGATGTAATATCTTTATATTCAATTTCAGCTTCAGCTAATGCTGATTCTGATGATGGTGACCAATAAACAGGTTTTAATCCTTTATAAATTAAACCTTTTTCAGCCATTTTAGCAAAAACTCTTATTTGGTCAGCTTCAAAATCAGGTGTTAAAGTAATATATGGATTATCAAAATCACCTAATACACCTAAGCGCTTAAATCCTGCTTTTTGCCTTTCAACTTGCTTATAAGCATATTCTTCACATAATTTTCTAAATTCAGCAATAGGTTTATCTTTTCTTGAAACACCACTTTTTTGTAATGCATTTTCAATAGGTAAACCATGTGTATCCCATCCTGGAATATAAACTGATTTATATCCGTTCATATTATAATATCTTACAACAAAATCTTTTAAGATTTTATTTAAAGCATGTCCTAAGTGAATATCTCCATTTGCATAAGGAGGTCCATCATGCAATGTATATTCTCTTTTTCCTTCATTCTTTTTGATTACTTTATTATATAAATCAATTTCTTCCCAATACTTTTGAATAAGTGGTTCTTTATTTGTTAAATTACCTCTCATTTCAAAACTAGAATTTCCCATATAAAGTGTATCTTTATAATCTTTCATAAATTCATCCTCCTATAAAAAAAATCCTTAAAGATAAAAATCTCTAAGGACGAATTTTTCGCGGTACCACCTTAGTTCTATATTAAAAATATAGCACTCATTTTTCTTTTAACGCAAGAATACGAATAAGACTTATCCTCTTATTAGCTTCACCATTGATTCAAGTAGAAGACTTCTATTGTTTTTCACCAGCCAACAATTCTCTTTAATCAATACATTCTACTACGGATGGTATCAACACTTTTATCACAAAAAATTATACTAAATTTTTTAAATTATGTAAAGCAATAAATAACTTTACTAAATTTTTAAATTATTAACTTATTAAAAGAGCATCATCTAAATAGACTTTGCTCTTTTAAATTATATTTTAAAAATTATCAACATGTACTTCAAAATAGCTTTGTGGATGATTACATGTTGGACAAATATCAGGAGCCTTTGTTCCAACAACTATATGTCCGCAATTTCTGCATTCCCAAATTTTTACTTCTGATTTTTCAAAAACTTGTTGCATTTCAATGTTTTTTAATAATGCTCTATATCTTTCTTCATGACGTTTTTCAATTGCAGCAACTAATCTAAATTTTTTAGCTAAATCATTAAAGCCTTCTTCTTCAGCTGTTTTTGCAAAATCTTCATACATATCTGTCCATTCAAAATTTTCACCATCTGCAGCATGTTCTAAATTAGTTTTAGTATCTCCAATACCATTTAATTCCTTAAACCACATTTTAGCATGTTCTTTTTCATTATCAGCAGTTTTTAAGAATAATTCAGATATTTGTTCATAACCTTCCTTTTTTGCAACAGATGCAAAATAAGTATATTTATTTCTTGCTTGAGATTCACCTGCAAATGCTGCTTCTAGATTTTTTTCAGTTTTAGTGCCTGCATATTTAGATTCAGCTTGTTTATATTCTTCTACTTTTGGTGCTTTTGCTTTACATTTAGGACAAACAGCATTTTCTATGCTATCAGCTTCAAAAATTTCACCACAAATTTTACATACAAATTTTTTCATGTTTTATTTTCCTTTCGTTTTTAATTGTTTATTTTATTATAATATAAATAAAATTTATTGTAAATCTTTTATTAGTTATAAAACTAAATAATATAATTAATTTCGAAATCTTCTAAAATATAATTTTTAAATGTATGAAAAGGACTGCAAAAAGCAGTCCTTAATATTATTCTAATTCAAATGCACCTGTATATAATCTATAATATGTTCCTTTTTTTGCAAGAAGATCATCATGAGTTCCTCTTTCAATAATTCTTCCTTTGTCTAAAACCATTATGCAATCTGAATTTCTTACAGTTGAAAGTCTATGCGCAATTACAAAGACAGTTCTTCCTTTCATTAATTTATCCATACCTTCTTGAACTAATGCTTCTGTTCTTGTATCAATTGATGATGTTGCTTCATCTAAAATCATTACAGGAGCATCTGCACAAGCAGCTCTTGCTATTGCAATTAATTGTCTTTGGCCTTGACTTAAATTTGCACCATTATGAGTTAACATAGTATTAAATCCTTCAGGTAATCTTGTAATAAAATCATATGCATTAGCAATTTTTGATGCTTCGATTACTTCTTCGTCTGTTGCATCTAATCTACCATATCTAATATTTTCCATTACAGTACCTGTAAATAAATTTGTATCTTGTAAAACAATTGCTAAAGATTTTCTTAAATCAGATTTCTTGATTTTATTTATATTTATTCCATCATATCTTACTTTACCATCTGCTAAATCATAAAATCTATTAATTAAATTAGTAATTGTTGTTTTACCAGCACCTGTTGCTCCAACTAAAGCAATTTGTTGACCAGGATGTGCATATACATCAATATTATGTAAAACTAATTTATCTTCATAATATCCAAAATCAACATTATCTAATAATATATCACCTTTTAATTCAACATATTCTAGCTTATCAGAGGTTCTATGTTGATATTTCCATGCCCAGTTATGAGTTCTTTCATTAGTTTCTTCAATTGAGCCATCTTCTTTTATCTTAGTTTGAACTAAAGTTACATATCCATCATCATATTCTTCTTTTTGTTCTAATAAATTAAATATTCTTGCAGCACCTGCCATAGCCATAGCAATCATAGACATTTGCTGACTTACATTTGCAATTGTTTGAGTGAATTGCTTAGTCATTCCTAAAAATACAACAACAACAGCTATTCCAACATATTGATATGTAGAATCAAATAACCTACCAATTGATAAATTCCATGAATTAAATGCAAAAAGGATAATTCCTACAATAGCTATAATTATATAAAGTAAATTACCAAAATTATTTAAAATAGGCATTAATATATTTCCATAATAATTTGCATTTTTAGCATCTAAATATAAATTATCATTTAATTCATCAAATTTTTGTTTAGATTCTTCTTCATGATTAAAAACCTTAATTACCTTTTGGCCATTCATCATTTCTTCTATATATCCTTCAACATAACCTGTTGATGTTTGTTGCTTCATAAAATATTTAGCTGAATTTCCGCCAATATGTTTGATTATTTTTGTTATTATGAAAACACCAGCAAATGCAATTAAAGCAAGCCATATAGAATAGAATAGCATCATAAATACTACAAAAACTATTGTTAAAATTGCTTGATATGCTTGTAATAATGTTTGGCTTATAAATTGTCTTATAGCATCAACATCATTTGTATATCTTGACATAATATCTCCATGAGGTGTTCTATCAAAATATGAAATAGGCAATTTTTCCATTTTATTAAACATATCTTTTCTTAATTTATCTAAAAATCCTTGTGATATAAATGCCATTATTTGAGTATATAAAATAGCAGCTATAACACCTAAAACGTGAATTGATGCTAAAACAATAGCAATAATAATCAAATCATTTTTTATTGAATCAAATGAATTTATATAAGTTATTTTTGTTAAAGGATCAGTATAACTTATTGTATTTATAATTATTGGTAAAAAAACTGAAGATGAAGTTGAGGCAATCGCAACTATAGTCAATAAGAAAAATACTAAAATCATTTGCCATTTGTAAAATTTAAATAAATATTTTAAAAGCTTAGGTAAAGTCTTTAAGTTTTCTTTAGTTAATTTAGCTTTTATACTTCTTGGACCTGGCATTATGCTCCAACCTCCTTTATATTATTTTGAATATTATAAACTTCTTGATATATTAAATTATTCTTTAACAATTCTTCATTAGTTCCAATACCATTTATAGTTCCACCATCCATTACAATAACTAAATCAGCATTTTCAATGGATGTTAATCTTTGTGCAATAATAATTTTTGTTGTATCTGCCAATTCATTTTTAAAACCTTTTCTAATTAATGAATCAGTTTTAGTATCAACAGCTGATGTTGAATCATCTAAAATAATTATTTTAGGCTTTTTTAACAAAGCTCTTGCAATACATAATCTTTGTTTTTGACCACCAGATACATTAGTTCCACCTTGCTCTATATATGTATCATAACCATCAGGGAAGGTTTCTATAAATTCATCAGCACATGCAATTTTACAAGCATGCTTTATTTCATCAATTGATGCATCCTTAGAACCCCATCTTAAATTTTCTATAATTGTACCTGAAAATAAAACATTTTTTTGTAAAACTACTGAAACTTGATCTCTTAATGTTTTTAAATCATATTCTTTTACATTTATGCCTGCGACTTTTAATTCGCCTTCTGTTACATCATATAACCTTGATATCAAATTTACTAATGTTGTTTTACTTGAACCTGTTGCACCAATAATACCTACAGTCATACCAGATTCAATTTTTAAATTAATATTTGATAATACATCTAATTCTGCATTAGATGAATATTTAAATGAAACATTATTAAATTCAATAGAGCCATCCTTTATTTCATAAATAGGATTTTCTGGATTTTTAATTGTTGGTTCTTCAACTAAAACTTCTGCAATTCTTTTTCCAGCAGCATAAGCCATAGAAATCATTACAGTAATAAATGATAAGAACATTAAAGCCATTAATATTTGAATACCATATGAAATTAAAGCTTGAAGTCCACCTAATTCCATTGCATTACCATTTGATCTAGTTATAATAATTGCTCCACCAATTGATGATGCAAAAACTGCAATATTTATTGCAAATTGTAAAATAGGTGTTTGTAATGCTACAATTCTTTCTGCTTTAATAAAACCATTTTTTAAATCTGAAGAAGCTTTATTAAATTTTTTAATTTCAAAATCTTCTCTTACATAATTTTTTACAACTCTAATTCCATTTATATTTTCTTGAACTGATTCATTTAAAGCATCATATTTAGGGAATAATTTTGTAAATACAGGCATTGCAAATTTAATTATTAATGCAAATAATATTGCAACAATAGGTATTAAAGCAACATAAATTAATGCTAAATATGTATTTATTGCAAAGCACATTACAGCAGAAAATATAACCATTAATGGGCTTCTTACTAAGCTTCTTATAACCATACCATATGCCATTTGCACATTTGCTACATCTGTAGTCATTCTAGTTACTAAGCTTGATGCTGAAAATTTATCAATATTTTCAAAAGAAAATTCTTGAATTTTATAATACATATCTTTTCTTAAATTTTTAGCTAAGCCTGATGCTGCTTCTGCAGCAAATTTAGCACTTAAAAAACCAAAAATTAATGCAAGCATTGCAACTATAATTAATGCTGAACAAATTAAAACAAAATTTTTAATATTTCCATTTGCAATATCTGATCCATGATTTTGCATTTCATTTATTAATTCTTGTGTTAAAAATGGTACAGATACTTCACATACTACTTCAAAAAATATTAAAATTGGAGTTAAAATTGAAGCTTTTTTGTATTCTCTTAAACTTTTTAATAATACTTTAATCATTTAAAATTCCTCCTGAATTTTTAAAGATATTAATTTATTATAAATTAATCTTAAAATTACAAGCATTATAATTATACTTTTTTTAAAAATTTTATCAACAAATAAAACGTTTTATTTTAATGAAATTATAATAAAAAAACACTTAAAATAAAATAATTTTAAGTGTATAAAAATCCATTTTAAAGTGTTTTAATAAAACTATTAATTATTGTTGGTGAATAAAAAAATTCTCTTGATAATTCATAGTCTGGTTTTATTTTATTTTCAGCATAATATATATTATTTTCCTCATCAAAATATATTAATGAATAAGCACCAGAAATATTAATTGATGTTGAATCAGCTAAGCATAAATTATATACTATTGCACCACCACCGCCTGTTTCTTCTCCAATTATAGTTGCAAGATTTTGTTCTTTACAAATACATGCTAGCATATTTGAACAAGAAAAAGAATAATTAGATGTTAATATATAAAAATTATATTTATCTTGATATGAATCTAAATCATCAAAATTTTTATCTAAATTAGTATCAACAATAAATTCAGTTTTAGATATATCTTTTGTTGCATAATTTTGGTAAGTTACGTAATAATCATTTGATAAAAATCCTAATAAACCTAAGCAATCATCAACATAACCACCACCATTTAATGTTACATCTAAAACAACATTTGAAATTTTAGTATTATATTTTTTTTCATAGCTTGGAATATAAGTATTAAATGCATAATATAAAATACCAAATGAATCATCACTATAATTATTTTGATTTGGTTTTACTTGATAATAATCATATGTTGGAAAATTGAATGAATCAATTGTTATTATAATTGTATTATCTGAAATATTATAATAATCTCTATAGCTATTTCCTATAAATGATAATCCTCTTTTTGATTGTCTTAAAATACTTAAATAATTTTGAGCTTCGCTTAATTCATTTCTTCTAACGCCTTCATAATCATCTTGATATTTTGCATCAGCATTTGCATCATATTTTAAATAATTTGAAGAAATTGCAAAAGAAGAATGTCCATCATCTAAATATGAATAAATTAAATTGTTTAATGCTGAATTGAATTCTTCACAATTTGTACTTATAAGTCCTTTTTTTAAACCTTCTTCTATACATAATTCATCAAATGAATTTATATTTCTTGTATCTTTTATTCCAAAGAAATTATCTAATGTAAACATTAAATGATTATATGTAAAATTTGCCATTTCAGAACTTCTTTTTCCTGATTGAGTTCTTCCTGAAAAATATGATGTGCGATAATCCCTTTTTAAAAAATAAGTTGAATCAACTATATAATAATCATGTCCATTAAAAGCCAAGCTTACATCTATTTGTGAATAAATTAATGTATCATATATTTGAAATGGAATATATATTATATCTTTAGATAAAAAAATATCAATATCATATTTAGATAAATCAAATGTAATATCATTTGAATCTAATTTTTCATTATTTAAAGTTTTTGTATAAATATAATATTCTGATTTTGGATTAAAGATGTCATTATTTTCAAGATTAACGAATGCTTCATAATCAGAAAAATAAATTGTATCTAAATTTGGATCTATTTTCATATATGAATTATTATCACTTCTAGTAAGATAATATATTTCATTTTCTTCTTTTTCATCAATTATATCTCTTCCAAGCAAACTTTTAGTGACATCTAAAAAATCAACATAAGGTACATCACCTTTATTTTTCAAAAAATAAGTTGTTAAATTACCACTAGATGACAATGTACCACGATATATATTTGATTTTATAGTTGTAGTTATATTCGTATCAAAATTAATACATGAACATAAACTTAAATATGAAATTATAATTAAAAAGAATGTTATAATCTTTTTTTTCATATTAATCACTTCCATATAAAAAATTTTATCATAAAAATATGGGAAAATTATGATAAATTTTATAAAAATAAAAAGCTTATCAATTGATTTTAAAAATTGATAAGCCTTTTTTTAAATTTTATTTTTCTAAAATAAATGCTTCTGCACAAGAAAGGCCACCAGCAGCAATTGATAATATTGCAGAAATAATCCAACCAATACCTAGTGAATATGATCCACCATTTGAGCCTATTGAAAATGATGCATCACCATTTACTGATTTAAAAGCAGCAACTTCAAAGAAAATAAATATACCTGCAACAATCAATAATCCTGCAGCAACAAATTTACAAATTCCAGCTAATTTGAATTTCTTTTTTAATAAAGAAAGCACACATAAGCATAATAATATTACTAATGCAACAATCATAAATATAAATGATAATATACCAGTCCATACGGCACTTAATGAATCATTACCAAATATACCTTCAATACCAGAAATAGAAGTTACTGATGTATTATTTAATAGTGTAAAAGTATATTTTACTGATGCAGTTGCTATTAATAAAACAAATGCAACTATAGCTAAAATTATTTCAGCGCATATTACGATTAATTTTTTATTTTTCATTCCTATGCCTCCTTTCTTAAATTTTTATAACATAAATATTATAATTTATTATAAAAATTTTTTCAATTATAGCTTAATTAATTTTTCTTTTTTTGTTTTTTTCTGTATAATATTTCATCATTGATGCCATATGAACAATATAATTTATAACAACTTTATCCTCTTGATTCCATACTCTTTTTGTAATAGAGTCAATATATATAAAATATCCATATGTTTTTTCAAAGGCAAATGATTTGATAATTGTTAAAGATTTGATATTATTATCCCAACAATATTCATGAAATTTTGGATAAGATGTTATTAATTTAGAATAATCATTAATAGAAATATTATCTTCTTTATCTAATATTTCTTTAAAAAAATCTTCTTTTGGTTGTTTTAAATTATTATTTCCAATAATTGTTTTTATTTTATTTTTTTCTAAATCATAATAATAACAATTTAATAATAATAAATCACAAATAAATTTATTATTAATTTTTATTTTTTCATTAAATGTATCTTTTGTCATAAATTCTCTATGACAATAATCTAAAAGACTTGTAGTTCTTTCAATTCTATTAGAAATATCAATATTTTTATGTAGGGAATCAATATATACAATAAAGCAATTTCTTCCTTTTAATTTCCCTCTATATAATGCTTTATCTATTTTTAAAAATAATTCATCATAAGAATCAGCATCTTTTGGATAAGTTGCTGCACCACAGGTTAATGTTATATTAAAATTTTTAAAAGGAGATTTTAAATTTCTTACTGCATCCATTGCTTTTTTACAAAATTTCCATAAATCATTATAATCATATGCATTTGATAATACGACAAATTCATCAGCACTATATCTTCCAATTAATGCATCATTTTTTAAAGTTTCAACCAATGCATCTCCTACTAATTTTAAAACATCATTTGCTTGTTTTGGTCCAAATGAATCACTTATTGTTTTAAAATTATCAATATCAAATAGCATTAATGAAAATTTTTCATCAATAGAAATTAAATTTCTAATAATTTTATCAATTGTAGATTTAGATAATGTTTTAGTTAAATTATCAAAATAAACATTAAATTCTTTTTTATATATTAAATTATTTTGTAATACTTCTTCAACACTATTGTAGCCCATAAAAAAACTCCCCTTTTTTATATTTTAAATAAATTAAAATATTTTTTCAATATTATTTAATTTTTTTAGGACCATCTTCTATTTCAACTAAATAAACATTAGCATTTATTTTTGTAATTTCAAAATATTTTTCTTCAACATAATTTTTAAATTCAATAAAAGATTCTTTTTTAATTAATGCAATAGCACATCCTCCAAAACCAGCGCCAGTCATTCTAGCACCGATACAATCTTTAAAATTATTAGCAATATCAACTATTGTATCTAGATGAAATCCTGATGTTTCATAATCATTTTTTAATGAATCATGGCTTTCTTTTAATATATTACCTAATTTAGTAAAATCAAATATTCCTAAAGCATTTTTAAATTCATAAACTCTTTCATTTTCTTTAATAACATGCTTTACTCTTTTAAATAAAATATCATTTTTTAATGATTCTTTTATATTTTCTAATTCATTTGAATTTAGGTCACATAAATTTGAAATATTATAATGTTTTTTTAAAATTTCTAAAGCAGAATTACATTCTTTTACTCTTTCATTATATTTTGATTCTGTTAAAGCTCTTTTTTTATTTGTTTGTAAAACAGCAATAGTATAATCTTTAAAATCAATTGGAACATAGCTATATTTAAATTCAGAACAATCTAATATTATTCCATTATTTTTCTTTCCTAAAGAAATAATAGCCTCATCCATTATTCCACAAGATAGCCCACAATATTTTACTTCTGCTTCTTGGGCTATTTTAGCAATTTCTTTTTTTCCTATATTTAAATTAAATTCTTTTGCTAAAGCATAACACGTTAAAACTAAAATAGATGCAGAGCTTGATAAGCCTGATCCTAAAGGAATATTAGATTCAAATAGCATATCAAAACCTTTATTTATTATGTATCCTTTTTCTTTTAAAATATAAATTACACCTATAGGATAATTTGCCCAATCAGATGTTTTTTCATAATTTAAATTTTCTAAATTTCTTTTAATAAATAAATTTGTATTTAATGAATTAAAAGTAATATCTAAATCTTTTCTAAATCTAAAATATAGCTTTGTTTTTAAATTAATAGCAACAGGAAATACCTTTCCACCATTATAATCTATATGCTCACCTATTAAGTTTACTCTTGCTGGAGCTTCATAAATTGAATCATATATATCATTCATTTTTATAATCTCCAACAGCAAGCTTTACGCATTCATATGCACCATTATATGCACCAATAGATTTTAATCTATTAATTTCTTTTATCATATGAATTAATATTTCTTTATCAGAAATTAATTTATCAAGCATAATATTAATTTCTTTTAAGCTTGGACATTCAAAAGTAGAATCACCTAATTCTTGACCATTTATTGCGCCATAAACCTCATGTCCACCAATATGTCTCATAAATAATTTTGGAATAGGATAATATACTAATTCACTTGGTTTAGTAATTAATAAATCTGATATAGGCATTAATAAATTAGTTGAATATACTGCTTGGAATATATCTTTATTATAAATTGAAATTATTCCTTTTATATCATTTGTATAAGCATTTTTAACAAATTCTTTTAATTCAGAATATTGATTAAAATATTTTATATAATTATTAATCTCAGGTATTTTTTTCAACATTTTATTATATACATCTTCATGGTCACCATAATTAATAAATAAAGTTACTTTATTTTCTTTAACATAAGGTAATAGATGCTTAATCATACCTAAAAACATATTAAATCCAGCACCAGCACCACCAACAGTAATTAATATTCTTAATGGCTTATCATTATTAATTCTTTCAATTCGTTTTAAATTATCTTCTTCTAAATTAACTAATAATTCATGATCTACATATCTTCCAACCATTTTTAAATCTTTTTCAGGAATTCCTTTTAAAGGTTTTTTAGCAAAACCATTTAATGTTTTATACCCTAAATATGCAAATGGAGTTTGTACAGTATGAATAGCGCCTTCTGATAAATGTAGTCCCATTGGCCAATTATCTGGTATAGCATTAACTACATTTTTCATTCCAGCATGAATAGCACCTTGACTTGGCCAAACATGAGTTGCTATAAAAGGAATATCCTTTGGAATATTTTTAAATATTGGAACCAATAATTCAGAATTTTTTTGATCTTTTGCATTATATGTTATTTCTTTAAAACCATCCTTATTTAGTGGTTCCCAAAAAAAATGATTGAATAAATGTGATTTTTGGCTTATTCTTGAAGCTTTTGAATATAGTTCATTTTGTTTTCTAATCATTTTAGATCCTGTTGCATCAAAAGATGCTAAATCCAACCATAAAGGCTCATATCCTAATGCTTTAGCAGCTGATGCCATCGCAATAGATATTCTATAATGACCAAAGCCCATTCTAATATTTCCAACTATTAAAGCATTTTTAGGAAATTCTAAAGAATCATTTGAAAAAATTATATTAGATACACCTATAAAATCTAAAGTTTCAATTGGTTTAAATGCTAATTTATAATCTTTAGATGAATCATCTCCATAAGATTTCATATATTTTTTCTTACTTTTATTAGCTTTTTTTATTGTTTTTTTATCAATTTCATTACCAAAAATAATACTTGATTTATCCATAAATTACACCTCTTTATCTAAGGTATCATTTGTTTTTGTATCATCATCTATTATTATTGATTCGGCTGCTGGTATTTCATTAATTACTACTTTATCTTCTAAGCCAATTTCTTCATGATGCTTTAAAATTGTATTCATTACTTTCTTTTCATTGTAAAAGCCTAATATTAATGCTCCTAATAAGCAGAATATAATAGCCACTATAGCAACAATAAGCATTCCTAAAGAAGATGGATTTATATCATTTGCATCAGTAGCTTGAGTAGTTCCTATGATTGCTAAAGATGTAAATGATAACATTGCAATTGATTGTCCTAATTTCATTGCAAAAGTTCTTGCAGCAAAAAACATGCCTTCTCTATTTTCATTTGTTTCTATCGCTTCTTCTTCAGCTACATCAGCAACAATAGATTGCGGAATTATTCCTAATAATGCCATTGGGAATGCAGCAATAATAACTACAGCAACCGCAAAAGGATCTACAAAAAATTTTGTAAATCTTCCAATTAAGGCTGCACATAAATATGATATAGAAAGTCCTATAAAGCCTGCAATCGTTAATTTTTTCTTTCCAAATTTTGCAACTAATTTAGAAACAAATGGATAAAAACATGCAGATAAAACAGTCATAGCACCCATGTAATATAAAACTGTTGTACCATTTGTATCATTTGTCATAACTTTTATAAAAAATGGTAAGCCTGTTTGGAATAATGTCATACCAACCCAATACATTATATCTGATGCTACAAATATTCTAAAATCTTTATTTTTAAATGTTGAAGCTAAAGATTTAAATGTATTAGTTTTAATTGGTTTTGAATCTACTATTTCTCTTTCTTTTAATAAAAATGTTGGAATCAACATACAAATTAATGCTAAAATTGCTAAAACAATAAAGCATATTCTATAACTCCATGCAAAGCCTAATGAATTTTTTAATAATCCTGCAAATACAAAAGGAGTATAAGATAATAATAATCCAAAAAAATAAGTTAAAGATATAGCTGTAGATATATACATTCTATCATCTTGAGTTTTACCAAATTCAGAAATTAATGCATTATATGGTGTACAATACATAGTCATGAAAAAATAAAACAAAATTAAAAATATTAATACCCACCAAAAATTAACCATAGATGTTGCATTAACTGGTGCTAAAAAAACAACTACGGATAATACAGCAAATGGTATTGCTGCATATTGCATAAATGGTATTCTTCTTCCACGCTTATTATTAGATCTATCTGATAAAGATGCTAATAAAGGATCAGTTATTGCATCAAATATTCTACAAATAAATGTTATTAATCCTAAAAGTGTTAAAACACCAAAAATAACAAGTCCAGGTGTTAAATATTTTATTGCACCTTGCGCTTGATCATCTGCAGTGGGAAGATAAAATGTTACTAACCAAGTATTTATAATACCTCCTAATAAGCTCCATCCTAATTGCCCTACAGCAAAAATCCACATTTCTTTTTTTGTTAGTCGTCTAGTCATTTATTAAACCTCTTTTATTTTTTTAAATATTCTAAAAATAGGTCGACTAAAATTTTAATTTCTTTTTCCTTATCAACATAATCATCTTGTTTTAATATTTTTTTAGAAGATAATTTTTTACATAAAGATATTGTTGAATGTGTTGTTGAATAATAAAATGTTTCTGCATCTTCTATTTGCCTAATAGTTCCATCCTTTATTCCTTTATTATATGCAAAAAAGAATTTTTCTTTATATTTTTCAATATTATCTTCATATGCTTCTCTTCCTTCAAAATCTTCTTCTGCCAAATATGAATCTAATTCATTTATAAATGAATAATAACGAATATTAGTTTTAAAAATTTCTAAAAATATTTCATAGAATTTTTTAATTAATTCAAATCCTGTTAAATCTTCATTATTAATTAAATAAGTATTAGATATTTGGTTTGAAAGCTCTATAGCAGAAGCTAAAACTAATGTTTGCTTATTACCAAAATGCCTATAAATAGTTGCTTCTCCTACATCAGCATTTGCAGCAATATCATATAGTCTAACTTTACTAATAGATCTAGAAACAAACATATTTAATGCTGTTTCAGTAATAATTTTTTTTGTTGCGTCTGTTACTCTACTCATTTTTATTACCTCTTTTCTTTTTATTAAATTAAAATGATAGTCAATCTATCATTATGATAGCATAAGTATCATTTTTGTCAATAAAAAAATAGAAAATCATTCTATTTTTTTATTTTATTTATAATTTTCTTTTTCTTTTTATCTAAATTAAGTCTAAAAATTTCTTCACTTTTTTCTTCTTTAAATCCATCTTTAAAAATATAAAATATTTGTTGTTCTTTAGTAATAATTTCATATCTTTTTTTATATTCTTTAATTTTTTTCAAATCAGAATAAGAATATTTTACATTTCTTTTCTTTCCATTATTTGTAATTATTGCTTCAAAGCTTTCCTCTTTAAAAGTAAATTGAAAATTTATATCTCCATTTTCTATTTCTGGATTACTTTTAATTATATCTTTAGGTGTTTTTATATATGAATTTATTACAATAGCTACATATGCAATACCACAAATTTCAAAAAAAATTCCAAAAATTATATATAAATTATTTGAAATTAATATGCCATTTACCATTATTAAGCATCCAAGTGATAATATTATTAAAGCTAAAATAAATTTTGGAATTAAATTTTTTCTTGCTGATTTTACTAAATTAGCAAAAACTAAATCTTTATTTAATATTGTTAAATTTCTAGAAATCATAAATTAAACCTCTTTAATTTATAATGATTATAATAAATTTATAATTTATATACAATAAATTTTTTAAATTAAAAATAAAAACACTATCATTTATTTAATAGTGTTATTTTTTCTTGGCAGCAGCTACAGGGTTCGAACCTGTGAATACCGGGGTCAGAGTCCGGGGCCTTACCACTTGGCTAAGCTGCTAAATTAACACAAAAATTGTGTTAAATATTTAAGCTCTTGAAACATATGTTCCATCAATTGTTGAAACAACAATTTTTGTACCATTTTCTAAAAATGCTGGAACTGTTAATTCTAATCCTGTTTCTAAGGTTGCTTTTTTTCTATCTGTTGCTTGTCCTTTTATAGCAGGTGTTGTATCAACAATTTCAAGTGTAACCTTATCAGCTAAAGAAACTCCTAAAATTTCACCTTCATACATTGTTATAGATACTTCATCTCCATCTTTCATAAACTTAGATTCCCATTCTAATCTTTCCTTTGGAATATCAATTTGTTCATATGTTTCAGTATCCATAAATGTATACATATCACCTGAATTATATAAATATTGCATAGGACGCTTATCTATATAGCATCTTTTAAACGTTGTATCAGAGCCTTTTAATGCAGTTTCAGTAACAGTTCCTGTTCTTAAATCCTTCATTTTTACTCTAACATATGCAACTTTATTTTGTAATACATGCATAAATTCTAAAATTTGAACTAATTTACCATCATATTCAATAACTACACCATTTTTTAAATCATTTACATTAATCATATTATTTCTCCAATTTTAAGCAAGGAAAAGGAAAATAATTAAATATTTTCCTTTTCGCATAGCTTTTTTATTTTATATTATATAAAGAATTTAGACCATCAAATACTGATACACCAGGGAATTCTCCACGACCATTTAAGTCATCTTCAATTCTCATTAATTGGTTATATTTTGCAATTCTATCTGTACGAGATGCAGAACCTGTTTTAATTTGACCAGCATTTGTACCAACTACTATATCAGCAATAGTTGTATCTTCTGTTTCACCTGATCTATGTGAAACAATTGCAGTATAATGAGCACGTTTAGCCATTTCAATTGCTTCAAATGTTTCTGTTAAAGTACCAATTTGGTTTACTTTAATTAAGATAGCATTTGCAACACCCATTTCAATACCTTTTTTCAATCTATTTGTATTTGTAACAAATAAATCATCACCAACAAGTTGAACTTTCTTACCTAATTTTTCAGTTAAATATTTCCAACCATCCCAGTCATCTTCTGCAAGACCATCTTCAATTGTAACAATTGGGAATTTTTCAACTAAATTAGTATAATAAATGTCAACCATTTCTTTTGAAGTGAATTCACCTTTATCAGCTTTTAAAATATATTTTTTAGTTTTTTCATCATAGAATTCAGATGCAGCAACATCAATTCCTAAGAATACATCCTTACCAGGAACATATCCTGCAGCCTCAATTGCTTCTACAACTCTTTCAAATGCTTCAGTATTAGAACCTAATTTAGGTGCATAACCACCTTCATCACCAACTGATGTTACATAACCATTAGCTTTTAAAATTTTCTTTAATGCATGGAAAACTTCAGCACCCATTCTTAAAGCTTCTTTAAAATTCTTAGCACCAGCAGGTAAAATCATAATTTCTTGGAAATCAATACAGAAATCAGCATGAGCTCCACCATTTAAAATATTCATCATAGGAAGTGGTAATTGCTTTGCATTGAAACCACCAAAATAATTATAAAGAGGAATACCATAGAAATTAGCTGCTGCTCTTGCACAAGCCATTGATACACCTAATGTAGCATTAGCACCTAATTTTGATTTGTTTTCTGTACCATCTAATTCAATCATTAAATGATCAATTGCAACTTGTAAAGTTACATCCATACCAATTAATTTTGGGGCAATGATTTCATTTACATTTTGAACTGCCTTTAAAGTACCTTTACCTAAATAACGATTTTTATCACCATCTCTTAATTCAAGTGCTTCATGAACACCTGTTGATGCTCCAGATGGAACTAATGCGCGACCAAATGCGCCACTTTCAGTTGTAACTTCAACTTCTACAGTTGGATTACCACGAGAATCTAAAACTTCTCTAGCATATACGCTTGTAATAAATGGCATAAATTTACATCTCCTTTATTATTTAAATTAAAATTTACCAAAATTTTTACCATAAACATTATACATTAAATTTTTATATATAAATATATAAAAGTAAATGAAAACGTTTTTTTATTATTTATATATAAATGTTATTTTAAATCATATCATATATAATTTTTAATCTTTTATGAACTAATGCAGTAACTATTACTACTATTATAGATAATAATAGATTAAAAGGAATTATTGCAAAAATTATATAATACAGCATAAAATTATTTTGAGAAATTTCTTGAATATTACCAAAGCTTATTAATTTAAATGCATCTTCACACATATTAATAAGTGGTAAAGGAACACCATCTTGATAATAATTTGTATTAAAATAAAGATATGAATACCATGGAATGTTTATAAAAACATTTGTTAATATACCCATAATAACCCACATAATTATAACACTTAAAAAAGCATATAAGGTTTTATGTTTTAAATTAGTTTTATGATAAATTATACCTGATGTTATAGCACATGATAATCCAATTAATAAATCAGCTAATTCCCCTACAAAAGCAGTTGATGTACCAGGAAAAATCCATTTAATTAAACATCTTATTATAACTAATATTAAAGCATCTGTTGGCCCCAACATAAATGAACATATAATTACTGGAATCATTGATATATTAATATCTAAAAAAGAAGGAAATATCGGTAATGGAAATTTAACAAATGCATATAAAACATATGTTATAGCAGCAAAAATTGCATCAAAGCATATTCTTTTTATAATATCTTTATTATTTTTCTTTATTTTATTTTCATTATTAAATTCATCTAATTCATCAGCCATATTAAATCACTCCTATAATAAAAAAATCCCTATGAATATCTTCAGGGATTTTAATTTATTAAAAATTCATTTCTTCTTTCATCCAGACTATACTGTCGGTATAGGAATTTCACCTATTCATGCTTAAGCTCGCGGACTTTACCGCCGATATGGAATTACACCAAACCCCGAAGAAATATTAAGTTCATGATTATTATATCACTAAATATATTTTATACAATGTTTTTTATAAAAAAGTTAAATATATAAAAGATTTTTAATTATAAGTTATTACAAAAATTAAGAATAAAAAGTTTTATAAGATTAAAAAGCATTATAGAAACTTGAATAAAAACTTTTCTACTTTATATAATAACTTTTTTCTCACAAGATGAAGACGTTAACAATAATAAAATAATGAATAAAATAATATATTTTTTATATTTCATTTTCATATCCAGC
>CAJOQR010000113.1 GCA_905236965.1 uncultured Acholeplasmatales bacterium
GTATGTCCTCAAATAAACAATACTGTTTTATATAGAAGAATTAAAGATGATTTTAGTGATTTTGATGTACCAGAAACGACCTTTTATAGATATGTTAAAAAGGTAAGAGAACAAACAGGTTTAATTAAACCACCAAGAAAATTTATTGTAAGAGAAGAGACTGAACCTGGATATGAAGGGCAAGTTGATTTTGGACAATATGTGATGAAAACTTCATATAAGAAGAATGTTAGATTATATTTCTTCTGTATGACCTTTTCTTATTCAAGAATGAAATATGCATATTTTAGTGTTGATCCATTTGATGCTAAAAAGGTGATTGAAGCTCATATTGAAGCTTTCCGTTATTTTGGTGGTAGACCTCAAATGTTAATGTATGACCAAGATAAAACAATGGTTGTATCTGAAAACTTAGGTGAAGTAATATTCGTTAAAGAATTTGAAGAATTCATAAAAGAGACTGGATTTTCAATTTATTTATGTAAAGGATATGATCCATCTACAAAAGGTAAAATAGAAAAGACAGTAGATTTTATTAAGCGCCAATTCTTAGATGGAAGAATCTATTATGGGCTAGATAGATTGAATTGTGAATTTATCGAATGGCTTGATAGAGATGGAAATGGATTAATTAATGCTACTACTAAAAAAGTTCCAAGAGTAATGTTTAAAAAAGAATATCCAAAACTTCAAAAATATTATGAAAAGAAAAATGATGAGGTTGTAGTTCATTCTGTTTATAAAGACTGTGTCGAATATAGAGATAATCTATATAAATTACCTAAGGCTTTAGTAGATGATAAAGATAGAGTGCGTATTGAAAGATATGATGATGAATTGTTATTCTATCATGCTTTAACATCTGAACTTCTATGTAGGCATAAGCTAGTATCTGGTAAAGGTAATATTGTCACATTAAAAGATGAAAGAGTAGAAGAATTTACGGTTGAAGAAATATTGCTTAAAGATTTTTCTTATAGTGAAGATGCAACTAAGTTTTTGAAAAGATTAAGAGAACAAAAACCAAGATATGTCTTTCCGCAATGTAGGAAGCTAACATCAATTAGAAAATATTATTCTGAAAAAGTTTTAATTGAAGGGATGAAATATTGTGTTGCTAAAGATATATGTACAGTTTTTGAATTATGCAGTTGGCTATTTTATAAGATGGGTGAAGATATAGCTAAAAAATATGTTCCAACCCATACAATTAGACATTATAAAGAACGAGCTGAAGAAATTAGAAAGGAGATGCTAAATAGTGGCAGATAGTAAAGATATACAAGCATTAGCTAGAATACTAAATCTTCAAAATATCGCAAATGGTGAAATCAATTTAGAAAATGAAAAATTATCTAATAAAGATTACTTATATAACATATTGCTTGAAGAAGTTAATATTAGAAATGCTAATAAGCTTAAAGGAATTAAAAAAGATGCCAAACTTCCTTCTAAGGTATTTGACTATACTAGAATCACAGAAGGACTTAAATGGCAGTTAGAAAAAATTAAAAGAATTGATTTTTCATCAACTAAACAAAATATATTTATTGTAGGTGATTGCTCAACAGGTAAAACCTCGCTTGCATCAGAACTTGGGAATGATGCACTAGAAAAAGGAGCTAAAGTAATCTATATTACATATGATAATTTAGTTGTTGAATCAAGAATAAAGAAGAAACAATGGAATAAAATTCTTGAATGTGACATGTTGATACTTGATGATGTATTTTATTTACCACCAGATGAAAATGAACTTATTGAAATGTATAAGGTGCTAATGTTTTTGCAAGAAACAAGAAGTATTATATTAATAACTAATAGACCATTATCATCTTGGAAAGATATGAAAGTAGATACACATCTAGTTGAAACACTAGAAAAAAGACTGATGCAGGATGCACAAATAATAAGTTTAGCATAAATTGTAATAAATCCATCAGTTACCATAAGCGGGTTTCATCTTGTGCTAAGTGATGAACTTATTACCCGTTTGAAACAAGAAAAAATAGCGATACGAGCTGATAGCGAGCTTTTCCAAAATTTACCAATAAATTAGCAAAATTTGGGAAGAAAAATATAAATTGGGGTAGGGGGAGTCAAATCTCTAACCCTAATTGATACCCACCGAGCGTGGGGTTTCGTGCGAATTTTTTTGAGTTCAAACGGTGAAGTAGTATTTAATATATTTAATAATCTCAAATATGCTATTTCCATCTTAGAAACATTTATTGATTTGCAAAAAAAGCAAAACTCAAGTAGGTTTGCTTTTGAAAATATAGATAACGAAATCAAATTTTTAAAAAATTTGAAACAAAGACTAGCCTATAATAACTCAACTGTTCCATATTTGGATGAATTAATATATAAAATGGAAAAAGATAATATTGATAATATGTTTTATGCCTACGATATGTTTAAAAAAGAATGGGATACAAATATCTATAATGAGGCGAAAAAAATATTAAAAACAGAATTA
>CAJOQR010000114.1 GCA_905236965.1 uncultured Acholeplasmatales bacterium
CACTGCAAATATTTTTTTAGAATGTGCTGAATGCTTTAGACTAATGACTTCATCAACGCCATAATAATTTACCTCATGCTCACCAACAACAGAACCACCTCTTATTGAATGAACACCTATTTCATTTTTAGCTCTTGGGCTATATCCTTCTCTTCCATATTTAGCATTAAAGCCAGTTTCGTTTTCTATTGTGTTTAATAACATTTTTGCTGTACCAGAAGGAGAATCTATTTTTTTATTATGATGAGCCTCAATTATTTCAATATCAAAATCTTTTAAAATAGGAGTTGCTTCTTTTACTAATCTATTTAATAAAATTACACCTAAAGAAAAATTAGCAGATCTTAAAACAGGTGATGTTTTTGACAATTCATTAATTTTTGCTAATTGCTCATCTGTATATCCTGTTGTTGCAAAAACAACTGGAGTTTTATTATTTTTTGAATAAGTAATAATCATATCTAAATTAGCTGGATTAGAAAAATCAATTATTACATCAAATTTTTCTTTAACATCTTCTATTTTTTTATAATCACATTCTAATGCTACTATAGCTGCTAATTCATTCTTTTCTTCTAGCATTGATGAAATTATTTTACCCATTGCACCAAAGCCTACAACTAAAGCCTTCATTATTTTATTTCCTCCTTAATAGATTCAATAATATTTATTAATTTAGTTTTATTATCATCACTCATATAATCTAATGGAGCTCTATAACCGCCTACATTAAATCCTAAATAATTCATTGCTTCTTTAACTGGAATAGGATTTACTTCTAAAAATAATGAATTTATTAAATCTAAAAATTTTAATTGAATTTCATTTGCCTTTTTAAAATCATTATTTAAACATAATTTGCAAATCTCATGAGTCTTAATTGGTGCAATATTTGCTAAAACAGAAATTACTCCTTCTGCACCTATACTCATCATTGGAACAATTATATCATCATTTCCAGAAAACATATGAAAATCATCAGATATGTATTTTGCAACCTTACTTGAATAGCTCATATTTCCTGATGCTTCTTTTATACCGTAAATATTTGGATGTTTAGATAAAACCTCAATTGCATGAATTGAAATAGACATACCAGTTCTTCCTGGAACATTATACATAATAACAGGACATTTTGATGCATCAGCAACAGCTTGAAAATGTTTAATTAATCCTGATTCATTTGTTTTATTATAATAAGGAGTAATAACTAAAACATAATCTGCGCCTAATTCTGAATATTTTTTTGACATAACAACAGCTTTTTCTGTTTCATTAGATCCAGAACCAACAATTAAAGGTATCCTTTTATTTACTCTTTTAACAGAAAATTCAACTATTTTAGCTTCCTCTTCAAATGTAAGACAAGATGCTTCTCCTGTTGTACCTAAAATAACTATACCATCTGTTTTATTATCACAATGATAATCTAATAATTTACCTAATTCTATATAATCAACTTGACCAAATTTATCAAATGGTGTAACAAGTGCTACTATACTTCCTTTTAACATTATATTTCCTCCTTAAATTCACATTCAAATATTTTTAAAGCATTTCCTTTTACATAAATTTTATCTTTTTTTATTTCTGCTTTTATATTCCCATATTTAAAATTAACTGTAATATTTTTATAAACTAATCTTAATTTATTTAAAACAATTAATGCAGCAGCTGCACCACCTACAGAAGATAATAAATAATTGCAATTTTTATCAAATGAATTTAATTCAATATTATTTTTGTCTATTATTTTTACATAATGAAGATTAGTTTTTGCTTCAAATAATTTATTGTTAATTATTAAATCCTTTTTATTAATAACATCAAGATTAAAATCATCAACTATGATTATTGTATGTATATCACCTAAATATAAAGAATAAAATGTTATATTAGCATCATCTATTTTAAGAACTCTTCCAAAAGAATCTATTGAATCATTTATATGAAGCATTGCATTATTATAATTAGGAGCTCCCATATTTAAAATAAATTCAGAATTTTCTTTTTCAATATTATAAATTGCATTTGAAAAAATTACATTAAAATTATTTTTTCTTATTAATTTATTATCAAAAATATATTTTGAAAAGCATAA
>CAJOQR010000115.1 GCA_905236965.1 uncultured Acholeplasmatales bacterium
ATGATTAACAAGTATTGGCCTTTCTTTTTGAAATAGTATTCGCCTTTACTATCTTTGCCTAAGAGACTTGATTCTTCTACGGTAAGTTCGTATTTGTTGTATGACTTGTTGTAGAAGTCTGGGACATCATCGGAAACCAAACCATAACCACCGACATCTGAGGTTGCTTCATATTGATATTCAAAGACATATGGAACCGTTGGATCTTTAGGAGTGAGAGAAACAAAATTACTATCCTTATATACTACGCAGTCATAGACTGATGATAATTGACCTATTTCCACTCTTACTTGATAAGTCTTTTTATTAACATAGATGTTATATTTACCGCTAAAATTGAATGTCACACTATTTTCAAATAGCGTAGTAGAAATGTATTTTTTTGAATCTTCTGCGACTGTTAATTTGTAATTACTAGTGTGAGGGTTGCCACTATAAAAAGAGTATAATTTACCAGTTTCTACTTGGTAATCACTAATCATGAATTCATCACTATTGTTAGGGTTAATACTCATTGTGCTATAAACTATACTCCCATCAACAAGTGTGCCGATATCGCAGTTTTTGAATGGATAATAGTAAGGGGTTTCGATTGCGCTTTTATACTCGAAATCCATAATCATTGTTTTGATATCAAGAATGATTCTATAAACACCACTTTTCTTAACATCAACTTGGATGTCTTCACCTCGTTGTCTAAGAGGAGTTAAATACTCAGTATTTTCATTGTTCAATGTCGCCCAAATATGGCGGTAATCGCTAGACATCAATTGGAAGAAATCGCCCTCATAGAAATACATATTGTCATAGATTCTTAAATTCTCATTATTTTTATCGAGAGTAAAAGGAACGTTGATTTGATAATAGCCTCTCACTTCCATGATGAAAGATATGTATTCAGATACATAATATGTTTCATCGTCTATTTCATAATCTTTTTCACTATATTCTAATAAGTCATTGCTGTTATTGATATCAGGGACATAGATGCCATTAGATCCACCGCTTGGTGTTGGGCTACATGCAGATATCGCTAAAGTGATAATAGCAATTAATAAACCAGATACTACTTTATTTTTCATTTCGATAAATCCTTTGTCTAAATATAAATTATTTTATCACATGGAGCCACAGAGGGGAATCGAACCCCCGTCTCATGCTTGGGAAGCACGAGTAATAACCATTATACTACTGTGACATATTAAAAACAGTTGATGTTGCCATCAACTGAAATTTTAAATCTGGAGGCCCCGAACGGATTCGAACCATCGATCAGGCAGTTGCAGTGCCGTGCCTTACCACTTGGCTACAGGGCCATACCAACATGCTTATTTATTATAACAAACCCATATATTATTGTCAAACCAATTTGTGTTTTTTGTCTTTTTTGGCACTCTTGTATTGACAGTGCCAATAAAACGAATTATAATATGTATGAAGCTTAACTAAGGCTTTGTTAGGAGTTGATTAAAATGATGAATCAAAATTATGAAGAAGAAAATGAAAATGTATTAGAAAAATACGGAAGGGATGTTGTTTCTTTAGCAAGAGAAGGAAAAATAGATCCTGTTATTGGTAGAGATGAAGAAATTAGAAGAATAATAAAAATTCTTTCTAGAAAAACAAAAAATAATCCAGTTTTAATAGGTGAACCAGGTGTTGGTAAAACTGCAATAATTGAAGGCTTAGCAAGAAGAATTGTTGCCAATGATGTTCCTTCTTCTTTAAAAGATAAAACAATATTCGAATTAGATATGGGGGCATTAGTTGCCGGGGCAAAATACAGAGGTGAATTCGAAGAAAGATTAAAAGCTGTTTTAAACAAAATTAAAGAATCCGATGGAAAAATAATTATGTTTATTGATGAAATACATCTAATAGTTGGTGCTGGTAAATCAGATGGAGCATTAGATGCATCAAATATGCTAAAGCCTATGCTTGCTAGAGGTGAACTTCATTGTATTGGTGCTACTACTTTAAAAGAATATAGGGAATATATAGAAAAAGATTCAGCTTTAGAAAGACGTTTTCAAAAGGTTTTAGTTCAAGAACCTTCAGTTTTAGATACTATTTCAATTCTAAGAGGCATAAAAGAAAGATTTGAACTTCATCATGGAGTTACAATTCAAGATAATGCTATTGTTGCTGCTGCAACATTATCTAATAGATATATTACTGATAGATTTTTACCAGATAAAGCAATAGATTTAATCGATGAAGCTTGTGCTTCTTGTAGAATGGAAATTGATTCAAAACCAGCTGAATTAGATGATAAAGAAAGAAAAATAGCACAATTAAAAATTGAACAAATGGCATTAAAAAAAGAAACAGATCCTACTTCTAAAAAAAGACTTGTAGATATTGAAATAGAATTAAAAACATTAGAGCATGATGCTTCTAATTTAACAGAAAAATGGCAAAAAGAAAAACAAGAAATTCAAGAATATAAAGAAATCAAAAAAGAATTAGAAAATGAAAAATTCGAGCTTGATAAAGCTTTTGGAGAAGGAGATTATAAAAAAGCATCTGAACTACAATATTTTAAAATTCCTTCTTTAGAAAAAAAGATTAATGATTATCAAAATAAATCTAAAGATGATCATTTATTATCTGAATCAGTTAGTGAAGAGGATGTTGCTTCTGTTGTTGCTAAATGGACTAATATACCAATTTCAAAATTAATGCAAGGGGAAAGAGAAAAAATTTTAAATTTAGCTGATACATTAAAACAAAGAGTTATAGGTCAAGATGAAGCAGTTGAATTAATAAGTGATGCTATAATAAGACAAAGAGCAGGAATAAAAGATGAAAATAAGCCAATTGGTTCATTCATGTTTTTAGGACCAACAGGCGTTGGTAAAACAGAACTTGCTAAAGCATTAGCTGATGCTTTATTTGATAGCGAATCTCATATTATTAGAATTGATATGAGTGAATATATGGAAGCACATAGCGTTGCTAAATTAATAGGAGCTCCTCCAGGATATATAGGCTATGATGAAGGAGGACAATTAACTGAAAAAGTAAGACGAAATCCATATTCAATTGTTTTATTCGATGAAATAGAAAAAGCACATCATGATGTATTCAATCTTCTTCTTCAAATATTAGATGATGGTAGATTATCTGATTCACAAGGAAGAACCGTTGACTTTAAGAATACAATAATCATAATGACATCTAATTTAGGAAGTGAACTTCTTCTATCTAAATCAGAAGATAAATTATTAAAGGTAGATAAATTATTGAAAGAGAATTTTAAACCAGAATTTTTAAATAGAATAGATGAAATAATTACATTTAATCCATTAGATAAAGATATTCAATTAAAAATAGTTGCAAAGCTATTAAGAAATCTTGATTTAAGATTAATTGCTCAAGGTATAAATATAACTTATACTGATTCTTTAAAAAAGCATATATTAGATCAATCTTATAATGAAGAATATGGAGCCAGACCTATAAAAAGGTATATTCAAAAATATATTGAAACCTTTATAGCAACAAAAATTATAAAAGGCGATATAAAGCCTGGTATACCATATGTTTTAGATGCTCAAAATAATGAAATAAGATTATTATATAAATAATAAATAAAAAAAACAAAGATATCATATCACATATCTTTGTTTTTTTATTATAAACCAATTCCAAAAACTCCACAGATTGCCAAAATAGCAAAAATAACAAATAAAACTTGTAAAACTAATTTTAAAGTTTTATTCATTTTAGTGTCTATCAACCATAACCATCCAGCAAATACAGCAGCTACAATCAAAATTAAATCAGATACCATTTTAATTTTTCCTAATACCGCCCATGAAGCATGACACACATTAAAAATCCAAATAGTACCAGACACCATTAAAGATATAAAGGCAAATAATCCAATAATCCATAATAAAGAACTATATTTTTTCATTTTTTTTCTCCTCCACTTCTCAAGATTATAACATATGAAATGAAAATAAACTATTATTAATTTCAATTTTTAATCAACTCTTTTTATTTTGATATTGACATATTTTTCTATTTTGTTATAATAAATATCGCAGCATAAATAATGCTTTTATGAATGGACCCTTAGCTCAGTTGGTAGAGCAACTGACTCTTAATCAGTGGGTCTGGAGTTCGAGTCTCCAAGGGTCCACCAGTTTTTAAAATTAATTTTATGTTATAATTA